>JAYWCY010000322.1:0-10809 GCA_043780175.1 Chitinophagales bacterium | reverse complement strand
TTAGGCTTACACTCTGAAAATTTACGCATTTACTTATAATATATTTATTATTAACAATTTAATTATATACATAGTAGTTGAGGGTTACCTCATACTATCGCTTCGGGCAGACAACGAATCAATGCAGAGGCATTAATTATTTATGCTTTCTTTAGCATTTCAATATGGTCAATACCATCTTCATCGTAAATATCACTGGTTTGTACAAAGCCAAAGCTTTCGTAAAAGGCTTTAAGGTACAATTGTGCGCCTATTTTTATGTCGTTATAGCCAAACAGTTGATGACATTCTTTTATAGCCTCTAGCATTAAAACTTTACCCGCACCTGTTCCTCTATGTGCAGGGCTAGTTACTACTCGGCCAATGCTCATTTGTGCATAAGCAGTGTTGGGGCCAAGTAAACGTACCGATGCTACCAAATTATCACCAGTGTAACCTAAAAGGTGGTAGCAGGTTTGGTCTTTATTATCCATATCTAAAAACACACAATTTTGTTCTACTACAAACACTTCGCTTCGTAAGCGTAATAAAGCATACAACTGTGTGTTGCTAAGGTTATTAAAGTGAAGGCATTGCCATTGTAGCTGCATATAATATTGCTAATTATTGATTAGGGAAACAACAAAGCTATTCCGTAATTTGTTAGTTGCATTGTGGTACGGGTTTTATTTTGCATTTTTGCCCACACTAAATCGGATAGGAACACTGATATCACAGATTTTAAAAAGAGTAAAACTGATTTCTAATCATTTAATCCTTGAAATCATTTTAAATCATGGTTCAGACAAACAAAAAATAAAACATGCAGAAAAAAGTAGCCATTATTGGTGCAGGGCCTGCCGGGTTAACGGCGGCTTATTTATTGGGTAAGGCAAATGAAAGTGTGGTAGTGTTTGAGAAAGACCCTAAATATGTAGGCGGCATTTCACGCACTGAAACCTATAAAGGCTACAGTTTTGATATTGGTGGTCACCGGTTTTTTAGTAAAAGTAAAGAGGTAGAAGACTTTTGGACGGAAATTTTGGGTGACGAAATGCTGGAGCGACCTAGAAGCAGCCGTATTTATTATAATAATAAGTTTTTTTCTTACCCATTGGTGGCAATGGAAGCTTTACAAAAATTGGGTATTTGGGAAAGTGGGTTGTGCGTATTAAGTTATTTACACGCTAAAATGAATCCCGTTAAAAACCCTGCCAATTTTGAAGATTGGGTTGTCAATCAATTTGGTAGACGCTTGTTTAATATATTTTTTAAAACGTATACTGAAAAAGTATGGGGTATTCCTTGTAACGAAATTTCGGCAGATTGGGCAGCGCAACGCATTAAAGGTTTAAGTCTTAGTAGCGCCATTATGAATGCCGTGTTTAAGCCTAAAAAAGCAAAAGCTGGGGGCAAAGACAAAGTGATAAAAACACTGATTGATAGCTTTAGATATCCGAAAAAAGGTCCAGGAATGATGTGGGAGGTTTGTGCTGAAAAGTGTAAAAACATGGGTGTAACAATAGAAATGAACTGTGGTATTAAAGATGTGAACTTTAATGGGACATCTTGGAGCGTTACTACAACTGATGGTAGAATTTTGGATGGTTTTGATAATGTTATCTCTACTACACCTATGCGTGAATTAATTGGATTTACACATCCAACATTGCCAAACGAAGCATTGAAAGCTGCACAGGGATTGAGTTACAGAGATTTTATTACTGTAGTACTGATATGTAGAGATGAAGATGCATTTAATGATAATTGGATTTATATCCATGATCCCAAAGTGAAAGTAGGCCGTATTCAAAACTTTAAAAGTTGGAGCCCATACATGGTGCCAGACCCGGAAATGGCTTGCTACGGGTTAGAATATTTTTGCTTTGAAGGTGATGGTATGTGGACGAGCAAAGACGAAGCATTAATTGCATTGGCCAAAAAAGAAATTGAGCAAATTGGTTTAACCAAGCAATCGGCAGTAGTAGATGGTTATGTGGTGCGTCAACCAAAAGCTTACCCTGTATATGACCATACTTATAAAGAAAATGTAGATGATATTAGAGCTGCATTAAAGGCTTATCCTGGCTTGTACTTAGTAGGTAGAAATGGCATGCATAAATATAATAATCAAGATCATAGTATGATGACTGCCATGCTTGCTGCTAAAAATATTATTGCTGGCGAAGAATTATTTGATGTGTGGGACGTAAATGAAGATGCAGAATACCATGAAAGTGGTGATAGAGGCGTAGAGGACGATCATGCATACGATAAAGCTGGTATTATTGGTAGAATGGTGCCGCAGAAGATACATTAGTAACCGTTGATGACTCTGATTCAAGTGATATTCTATGATTTTTAAAGCCCTGAGTTTTTGAAAATTCAGGGCCTTTCTTATCCTTAAAATCAAGCAAATTTTACAATATCTAGGCTCAGAAGGCTGATTAATTTAACTGTGGATCTAATGGATAATTAGGCATTAATTCATATTCACCGCCCAAACCTTTTAATGCATCTTTCCATATTTGTTCTGTTTTGGTACTAAAAACTAATTGACGATCACCTGCACGAATAATCCAACTTTTTTCTTCTATTTCATCCTCTAGCTGACCAGAACCCCAACCACTGTAACCAATAAAAAAACGGATCTCTTTTTCAGTCAAACTGTGGGTTTTAAGTAAAGCACGTACCTGTTCAAAATTGCCACCCCAATAAATACCATTACCAATATCCATACCTTCCCCAATAAAATCTGGGCAAGTATGTATAAAATGAATACTTGTTTTTTGAACAGGCCCACCTTCATATACCGGAAATTTAATATCTTGTAAACCTTCCACCAAATCGCCAATACCAACTTCAAATAATTTGTTAAAAATAAAACCCACACTGCCTTCCGCATTGTGCTCGCATACCAGCACTGCTGTTCTCAAAAAATTAGGATCTTTTAAAAATGGGTCCGAAATAAGAATAACTCCTGATGTTAATGCTTCAATCATACAAGGAAAATAGTACATTTTGCTACACAACTGCACTTTTTTGTTACAATAATTTTGATAAAAACACTTTTGTTTTATGCACCATCTGTTTTAAAGGTTTAAATGACTTTGTAGGTACAATTATCTATACCAAAGTTTTAACAACGGTTAGAATTATATTTGCCATGATGAAAAGAGCTTTACCCTTAATTGTTATACTTATTTCGTTATCGTTACTTGGCTTAATTGTGTTACAAGCTTCGTGGCTCAGAAATTTATTGGAGGTTCGGGAGGCACAATTATTTTCTAAAATATATAACGCAAGTACCGAGGTTGCAGTTGATTTAAGCAAAGGTAATGGCAATATGCCATTAATAAAAGTACCAAGGAAATTGGGTTTTGGAAGATTTAGTCCAGATATTTCTCGATTAATTAAACCACCCACCGTTGAAGAAAGATATAGTATTCTTGATGTACAAAACAAGCTTAAAAATATTTATGATAATAGCGATTTGCACAACTTACATTTTGAATTTGCGGTAATTAATGGTGCGGCAGACTTAGAAATGCGATCTAATAATTTTGAAACACAATACTATGATACGGTCAATAATAAAAGATTGTTTATTGCCATTACTCCCGAAAGTGCCAGCGATTTAGAAGGAATTGGTCCTTTTGAACACTTAATAGTAATTGTGCCCGATTTTAAAAAGCAGGTTTGGGGATCTTTAAGATGGATAATTACTGGAGGTGCTATTTTTATGTTGGTCATTTTTGCAGCATTTTTTGTAACGCTAAGAACCTTGTTTAACCAAAAAAAATTAAGTGAAATAAAGAGTGATTTTATTAATAATATGACGCATGAGTTTAAAACGCCCATTGCCACCATATCACTTGCAGTAGATGCGATTAAAAATGAAAAAGTGCAGAATGATAGAGAGAAACTAGCTTATTTTACAGGGATTATTAAAGAAGAAAATAAACGGATGAACAAGCATGTAGAAACCATACTACAAGCGGCTTTACTAGAAAAACAAGAATTGCAATTGCAATTAAAAGACTTACATATTCACGATACCATTCACCATATTTTAGATAATTATGTATTGCAATTGGAAGATAAAAATGGGAAAGTTGAGTTACTTTTAAACGCAAAAAACGATGTGATTCAGGCAGATGAAGTGCATTTTACCAACCTTATTTCTAACCTAATAGATAATGCTATTAAATATAGTAACGACAATGTGTTGCTTAAAATAACTACGCATAGCACCAATAAGTTTTTTGTAATGAGTGTGCAAGACAATGGTATTGGGATGAGTAAAGAAAGTGTGAAACGCGTTTTTGAAAAATTCTATCGTGCACACACTGGTAATGTTCATAATGTAAAAGGCTTTGGGCTAGGTATGAGTTATGTAAAAACGGTGATAGATGCACACAAAGGCAAAGTGAAAGTTGATAGTACTATCGGAAAAGGTACCACATTTACGGTAGAAGTGCCAATTGGTTAAGGCGTCGGTTAGTCAAAGTAGTCCAATAACCTGAATTCAAGAAGTTCTGAAAACCTAGAAACTCTGATAATCCAGTTGGTTGGTAATATCTTGCTATTCCGATCTAACGGACTTCCTGTCTCTTCCGACTATCGAACTTATTTTATTAACAAACAACCATCACCATAACTTAAAAAGCGATAATCATTTTTTAGTGCATAGTCATACATCATTTTCCAATTGTCGCCTACTATAGATGCAATTAAAAGCAGTAATGTAGATTGTGGTTGGTGAAAATTAGTCACTAAGCCTTGTGCAACTTTTAATTGATAGCCTGGTGCAATAATAATTTGTGTTTTGGTAATTAATCGTTGTAACCGTTGTGCTTTCATCCAATGCATCAATGCTTCTAAAGCATCTTTTAGCAATATGTTTTGTGGCAAATCATAAGCATCCCATTGCGAAACAGTTGGTACTGCTGACTCGTTGACTATTGACTTTTGATTATTCACTTTTACGCCCAGCCAATACAAACTTTCAATCGTTCTTAAGGACGTTGTACCTACTGCAATAATTGATTTTGGATGCTGTTGTAATAATTTTTCAATTAGTTCAATACTCACGTCTATAAATTCAGTATGCATTTCATGTGCATCCATGGTGGCAGCTTTTACAGGCTTAAAAGTGCCAGCGCCTACATGCAGTGTTACAAAGTCACAATGGATGTTTTTTGCCGCTAGTTTCCCAAATAACGCTTCTGTAAAATGCAAGCCAGCAGTTGGCGCAGCCACACTACCATCGTGTTTGGCATAAATGGTTTGGTAAGTATTTTTGTCAGTTTCTTCTGCCTCTCTGTTTAAATAAGGTGGTAATGGAATAAGACCGGCAAAATGTAATATTTCTGCAAAAGTGATGGTGTCATTATTCCAGCTTAATTCAATGATAAAGCAGTCAGGTAGTTGCTCTATTTTCTTAGCTTCAATGGTTAAATCATCACCAATCCTTTTAATTATTGATACGTCTTTCCATTTTTTTGCTCCCCCAACCAAGCATTTCCACCATACTTTGCTTTTTTGTAACATGGCAGTGGTAATGTCTGGGTATTGTTCATGTGGTTCGAGACAAAATATTTCTATTTGCCCACCCGTAGGCTTTGTAAAAATCAATCTTGCTTCTACAACCTTGGTATTATTAAAAATTAGTAAACTTTCTGCTGGTAAATACTCGTCTAGTTGCTTGTACTGACTTTCTGAAATTTTCCCACTTTTAAACACCAAAAGCTTGCTTTCGTCTCTTTTTGCAAGTGGGTGCTTTGCAATCTTTTCATCAGGTAAATGGTAGTTAAAGTCATTTATTGACAAATGTTTAGGATGAATCATATTTTTTTAATTTGTTTAACTATTTGTATTTCAATTAATTTTTTCTTTTAAACTCTATTAATTCACACTTACGCACACTCTATTCACACCGTTTTTTGCTTTAAAAAGCCTTTTTTGTCTGAAATGCAATGCTAGACTGCGTTTCAGGGTGCAAAATACTGTGGATAAATACAAACCTCTAGAATTCGTATTTAAAGTGGGAAATTGTGTTATTTTGTGTTAATAAATAGTAACTACTTAATTAAATTCTTAACAATGAACGGTTTTCACGGTGAATATGAAGCAACAGTCGACTTAAAGGGTCGTTTCTTGTTGCCTAGTTCCCTAAGAAAACAGTTACCGGAAGGCGAAACACGATTCATACTCTCACGAGGATTTGAAAATTGCCTTACCCTTTATCCCATGAAAACTTGGGAATCCATTCTAGAAAAATTTAATAAGCTCAATCAATTTGATCCAAAGGTAAGGCAGTTCACTCGTCAGTTTTTGAATGGTGCTACCGAAATAGAGTTGGATGGCGCTGGTAGAATGATGTTGTCTGCAACCTTTAAGGCATATGCAAGTATTACTAAAGATGTGGTAATTGCTGCAACGCTTGACAAGTTTGAAATATGGGATGCTGTTAAATACAACGAAGCAATTAGCAAGTTGTCAGCAGAAGATTTTAGCAATTTGGCAAATGAGGTAATGGCTGACAATTAAAGATACAATACATGAGTGAGTTGCAAAATATAGAACAACAGCCGGTGCATTTAGACTATCACGTACCTGTATTGTATACAGAAACGTTGGATGGTTTAAGTATTAAGGCAGATGGTGTATATGTTGATTGCACGTTTGGTGGTGGTGGACATGGTAGAGGTATTTTAGAAAAACTAGGCGATAATGGGAAATTAATTGCGTTTGACCAAGATGCAGATGCTGTTAAAAATATACCTGATGATAAAAGAATAACGTTTGTACCGCACAATTTTAGGCATTTACAACGGTTTTTAAAGCTGCATAAGGTGGCAAAAGTAAATGGTGTGCTGGCCGATTTGGGTGTAAGTAGCCATCAGTTTGATGAAGGCGAAAGGGGATTTTCAATTCGTTTTGATGGCCCTTTAGATATGCGGATGGATCAGCGCCAAAACCTAACAGCAGCAATGGTTGTAGCGGCTTATAGTGAGCAGCAATTGCATAAAATATTCGAACAGTTTGGCGAGGTAAGTAACTCTAAAACATTGGCAAAACATATTGTAGATACTAGAAAGCAAATGCAGGTACAAACTATTTTACAATTTAAGGCCATGATTAGCCCGGTTGTAAAAGGTAATCCGAATAAATATTTAGCACAAGTATTTCAAGCGTTGCGTATAGAAGTAAATGCAGAGATGGAAACGCTTAAAGAAATGTTGTTGCAGTTGAATGATGTGGTTGAAGTAGGTGGTAGAGCTGCAATTATTACGTTTCACTCCTTAGAAGATAGACTAGTAAAAATATTTTTTAAAAATGGGGATTTTGAAGATGTTGAAGATGACAATCCATTTGTACAACATACAAAAATACCACGTTGGAAATTGGTAACTAAGAAGCCTATTACAGCAACTGATGTAGAGTTGAAAAGAAACAATAGAAGCAGAAGTGCCAAGTTAAGAGTGGCAGAAAGAGTATAACTTATAATAACAAATTTAAGTGGCAGAACAGCAAGAAAATAGTAAACAAGTAAAGTCTAAAAAAGCCAAGTTGAAGGGCATGAGAGATAATCTTGTAGGCGGTTTATGGATTGCTAAAAATCTAAATTTCTTTTTGTTTTTATCAGTAATGGCTGTTATGTATATCGCAAATGGTCATATGGCAGATAGAACCATTCGTAATATCAGTAAAGCTCAAAAAGATATTAAAGAGTTACAGTTTGAGTATAAGACTATTAAAAGTGAGGTAATGTATAAAAGTGAAGAAGGGCAAGTATTGAAAGCAGCAGCGCCACTGGGTTTGAAAATAAGTAAAGAAGTGCCCACGAGGTTAAACATGAATCATTAGAAAGGCTGTAAGAGGTTAATAATTTTATCACAAAAACAATTCAAATGCTCCCTTTAGGGCTGGGGTATTAAGGCATGGAAGTAAAGAAAGACATATTATGGCGTGTTTATTTAAGCTACATCGTAGTTGTAATAATATGTGTAATAGTTTTTGGTAAAGCGGTTTATATACAACAGGTGCAAGGTGCCAAATGGCGTAGCATGAGTGATAGTTTGCATCAAAAAATTGAAGAAGTAGAAGCGGATAGGGGTACTATCTATAGCGAGGATGGACAAATGTTAAGCACCAGCGTACCTAAATTTAATATTTATATAGACTTTGCTGCTGATGGACTGAGGGAAAAAAGTGGGGTACGTTTTAGAGAAAATTTAGATAGTTTAAGTGAGAACTTGTCATTACTGTTTAAAGATAAATCAACTAGCGATTATAAACGTTTGTTACAGCAAGAATTTAAAAATCGCAATAGGTATTTTTTATTACAAAAAAATATTTCGTACAGGCAGTATGAAACGTTGAAGCAATTTCCGCTAGTGCGTTTGGGTAAAAATAAAAGTGGTTTTATTATTGATGAAAATACATTTCGTTTAAATCCATACCAATTATTAGCCTATAGAACCATTGGTTTAGATAGGGAAAATGCACAAAAAATTGGCTTAGAAAAAACATACGATACATTACTGAAAGGTAGTACTGGTAGGCGTTTGGTGCGATATATTGCAGGCGGTGTAAGCATACCTGTAGATGATGAACAGATTGAACCAGAGAACGGTAAAGACATCATTACTACGCTTGATGTATTTATACAAGAAGTAACAGAAAATGCGTTAATGAAGATGATGGTTGGTAACGAAGCTGTGCATGGTTGTGCTATTGTAATGGAAACAAAAACTGGGAAAGTTAAAGCAATTGCCAACTTAGGTAGAACACCAAATGGTAATTATTCAGAAGATTTTAATTACGCCATCAGTCCATCTGAGCCTGGATCAACATTTAAGTTGGCTACCATGATGAGCTTGTTAGAAGATAAAAAAATTACACTTAATAGTATCGTCAATCTTAATGGTGGTTCTTGGCCAATTAATAGTGAAACGGTTTATGATTCTGAGCAACACGGAAAATTTGATGTAACTGTAAAAGATGCTTTTGCACTAAGTAGTAATGTAGGAATGGCAAAAATAGCTTTAGCAGGCTATGGTAGTAACCCGAGGCGTTTTATTCAGCATTTACATGATATGCATTTAGACACATTAACTGGTATAGATATTACTGGTGAACGTAATGCAGTGATACCAAAGCCTGGAACAAAATATTGGAGTTCTATATCGCTGCCATGGATGGCTTTTGGCTATAACATAGAGGTAACTCCGTTGCAGACTGCAACGTTTTATAATGCCGTGGCCAACAATGGTAAAATGATGCAGCCCTATTTGTTAAATGCTGTTAAAGACGAAGGCGAAGTAATTAGAGTTTGTCAGCCAAAAGTATTGGTAGATAAGGTTTGTAGCGATGCAACGATACAGCAATTAAAGGTTTGTTTAGAAGCCGTTTGTACAGAAGGTACTGCAAAAGAATTATTTAAAAATACGACTTATAAAGTAGCAGGAAAAACTGGTACGGCTCTGGTTGCAAACGGTAATAGAGGTTATGCAGATCAAATTTATCAAACATCATTTGCTGGTTATTTTCCTGCTAACGATCCACAATATACGATTGTAGTAGTGATAAAAAATAAGCCTAAAGCGGTATTACATTACGGTGCAACGGTTGCTGGACCTGTGTTTAAAGAAATTGCAGATCGCTTATACACTAACTATGTAAAGCAAGTAAACTATGCCAGTGCTATAAAAAAGTTAGATAGCAACAGTGTGTTTAGCTATGCTGGTTCTAAGCAAGATATAAAGCAGTTAGCTAATAATTTAAACCTAAACTATACTGGGTTGGATAATGCAACAGATGAGTGGCTAGATATGAATGTAAATAAGGGTTCTGTGGCATTTGTGTCTAAGTCTATAGGTGTAAAATCAATGCCGCAATTAAGAGGGATGGGACTAAAAGATGTGGTGGTATTATGCGAAAATATTGGATTGAAAGTTAGTGCAAAAGGTAAAGGTAGAGTAGCGGCACAATCAATACTGCCGGGTCAATCATTTGCAAAAGGCCAAATTTTAAATATAGAACTTAATTAATGCAAAGGCTACAAGACATATTATACAAAGTGCATTTGCTGCAAGTACAAGGTGCTACTAATATGCAAGTGCGTGCTATTGAAATAGATAGTCGTAAGGTCGGCGAAAATGTTGTATTCGTTGCTATTAAAGGGTTACAGAGCGATGGTCATGATTATATTGGTAAAGCAATTAGTCTTGGTGCAACAGCTATTGTGTGCGAAATATTACCAACTGAACTTGTTGAAGGTATTACTTATGTAAAGGTTAAAAACACCAACGAGGCTGTAGCCTATATGGCTCATAATTTTTACGATGAGCCTTCTGATAAAACAAAATTGGTTGGTGTTACTGGCACAAATGGTAAAACAACCATTGTAACGGTACTATTCAAATTATTTACACATTTGGGTTATAAATGTGGGTTGATAAGTACAGTGCAAAACCAAATTGCCGATACTATTATACCAGCAACACATACCACGCCAGATGCTGTTAGTTTAAATGCGTTATTAGATAGAATGGTTTGCGAAGGTTGCTCGCATGTGTTTATGGAATGCAGTAGCCATGCGATACATCAACACCGGATTACTGGGTTACATTTTATAGGGGGCTTGTTTAGTAACATCACGCATGACCATTTAGACTATCATAAAACCTTTGATGAATACATTAAAGTTAAGAAAAAGTTCTTTGACGATTTGCCTTCAAATGCTTTTGCCATAAGCAATGCAGACGATAAACGAGGTGCTGTTATGCTACAAAATTCTCAAGCTAAAAAGTACTTCTATAG
>JAYWCY010000321.1:0-3201 GCA_043780175.1 Chitinophagales bacterium | reverse complement strand
GTTTGGCAATGGAATCATAATCCAGATAATAGCTTATGGTCTGTTACTGCCAAAAAAGGGTATTTGCGCTTAACTACAGGTAGATTGGATTCTAACTTTTTGCAGGCAAGAAATTCATTAACACAACGCACCATTGGTCCGGTTTGTAGTGGCATTACGTCACTAAATATTTTAAACATGAAAGATGGTGATTTTGCTGGATTGGGCTTATTACAAAAAAACTATGGTTTAGTTGGTGTAAAAGTTGAAGGTAATAGCAAAGCAATTGTAATGATTAACGCTAGTACTGGCAAGCCAGAACAATTGCAAAGGGTTCCTTTAAGCCAAAATGTGGTATATTTTAAGGCAGAATGTGATTTTACCAATAAAAAAGATGTAGCTAATTTTTTCTACAGTTTAGATGGTAAAACTTGGCAGTCAATTGGTACACAACTTAAAATGGCTTATACGATTCCACAGTTTATAGGGTATCGGTTTACATTATTTAATTATGCAACTAAAACTGTAGGAGGGTCAGTAGATTTTGATTATTTCAGAATAAGCGATAATAAATAGCCAAACTAACAACTTAAATATTTGCTTTCAAAAGTCAAGAACCTTACTTAATTAAAAAATGAAATAAAATTATGAAAAGATATTCTTTAACCAGTTTTATTAGCTATAAACTCGGTATTGCAGCATTTGCTATCATATTTACGATAATTGCAAACGCTCAAACACCTAAGCTAACCTTAGATTTTTCCAAACAAGGTGCTACTGTTAGTCCGATGCTTTACGGCTTAATGACAGAGGAAATTAATCATTCCTACGATGGTGGTTTGTATGCAGAATTGATACGCAATCGCATCTTTAAGGATAATCCTACCAAGCCCGAAGCATGGCATCTTGTACAGGATGATACAGTAAACACTATAGCATCTATTAAATTAATGGCTGCTTCTCAAGATAATGTGCCTTTTGATGAACGCAGGCATGCCATTACAGGTGCGTTACAAACCTGTCTTCGTTTAATGGTAGAAAAAGCGGGCCGCCGCGTGGGTATTGCTAATGAAGGATATTGGGGTATCCCTGTAAAACCAAGTACTACTTACACCGCATCTTTTTACATGAAAGGTTCTGGAAGTATGCAGTTTCCTCGTAGGTCTGGCGCACCAGCACCTACACAACCTATACCACCTGTAATTGATGATAGCACTGCAGGTCCAATTACGGTT
This sequence comes from Chitinophagales bacterium, assembly GCA_043780175.1. Taxonomy (GTDB): domain Bacteria; phylum Bacteroidota; class Bacteroidia; order Chitinophagales; family Chitinophagaceae; genus Parasediminibacterium. The sequence goes on along the minus strand of JAYWCY010000321.1, from coordinate 1,987 downwards.
ACAATTGAAAGCAATGATGGAAAAACTGTTTATGCTACTGCTATAATTAACGTAACAAAAAGTATATTTTGGAAAAAATATGACTTTAGTTTAACAACAGGTGCTAATGTGAAACCAACAACAGATGCCCGTTTTGTTATCACTACCAATCGTGTTGGTCTTTACTATTTCAATCTTGTTTCATTATTCCCACCAACCTATAAAAATCGTATTAATGGAAACCGCCAAGATTTGATGCAGATGATGGTAGATATGAAACCGAAATTTTTACGGTTTCCGGGCGGTAATTTTTTAGAAGGACCATTACTTACCGATGCCTTTCCTTGGAAGCAAACACTCGGGCCTTTAGAGCACAGACCAGGGCATAAAGGTTCATGGGGTTACCGCCCCACAGATGGAATGGGCTTGCTAGAATTTTTATTATGGTGTGAAGACATTGGCGCAGAACCCTTGCTAGGCGTGTATGCAGGTTATTCACTCAATGGCGATCATATAGATGCTGGCCCTTTGCTACAACCTTATGTGGATGATGCACTAGATGAGATTGAATATATAATGGGCGATACTAAAACGTATTGGGGTGCAAAGCGTGCTGCCGATGGGCATCCTACACCATTTAAAATGAAATATGTAGAAATTGGTAATGAAGATTGGTTCGATAGATCTGGCAGTTATAACGGCAGGTTCAAACAATTCAGAGAAGCCATAGAAAAAAAATATCCTCAATTGATTGCTGTATCTACCATTGCTGATGCTCAGTACTCCAACCTTAAAGTTACTTCTGGAAAAAAGCCCGCAGTACTTGACGAGCATTATTATCGTAACACATGGGAAATGTGGGCAAATGCATCGCAATATGATAAATATGATCGTAAAGGGCCGAAGATCTTTGTTGGAGAATGGGCTACAAGAGAAGGTGCACCTACCACTAATTTAAATGCGGCTCTAGGGGATGCTGCATGGATGACTGGCATGGAACGTAATTCAGATATCGTAATTATGTCTTGCTATGCGCCTTTATTTGTGAATGTAAATACTGCAACAGCTACTAGCCCAAAAGCATGGCAATGGGATTCGGATTTAATTGGATATAATGCATTATCAAGTTATGGTTCCCCCGCTTATTATGTTCAAAAATTGTTTAGCCAATATTTGGGTAACAAAATTGTACCAGTAACAGCAGAAAATATCCCTTTTCAGGCAAGGCCTATGTCAAGAAGAGATAGTACTGATAAAATAACACCCAAACCAGTACCAACATTTTTTTATAGTACTACAAAAGATACTAAGACTGGTATGGTGTATTTAAAACTTGTCAATACAACAAGTAAAGCACAGCAAGTGCAAATAAGCATGAAGGGTATTACTTCGGTAACTGATCATGCAACAGTAATTGTTATAAAAAGTGATAAGCCCGAGGATACTAACAGCATCACCGATCCAGAAAAAATTATGCCAATTAGTACCATAATTAAAGGAATAAAACAAAATTTCGATTATACACTTCATCCTTATTCTGTAAGTGTCATCCAATTGACAGTTAAATAATTATTTTTTAAATTAAGGTTATTTTATTATAAATTAATTAATATGTTATTTTAGGTTTTTGTATTAAAAAATGGCATAAATAGATATATAAACCTATTATTTGTATAGTATCTAATTTAAATATCATTAACCAAATGGTATGTTTTGATAAATGGAGTTGTTTTTTGTATGCTGAATTGTATCGTAATTAGTGAATTTAGCGGTGTGATAAATTAAAATAGTTTCAATTTTTGCAACCGATTGCATTTTTGAATAAAAAATACTATTTTAGCCGATAAAAGATTTTATATGATTCCTAGACTTAAGCAGTGCAGTAAAACATAAAATTATAAATAATGAACAAACGCTTTGCTGCCATATACATTGTTGCCACGGGCTGGTTTAACAGTTTATCTGCACAAAAAGAGCTACCTATTAACAGTAGTGACAGTATGATTTT
>JAYWCY010000320.1:0-3301 GCA_043780175.1 Chitinophagales bacterium | reverse complement strand
CAAAAAAATTTGATGATGCATTAAGTATATTTTCTAAAGCTTCAAGTATTAGTTTCACTTTTGCGGATGCATTTTACTGGCAGGGTAAGTGTTTTGAGGCAAAAGGTGATAAATCTAAAGCCATAGAGCAATATCAACAAGCTTTAAAATTGGATAATAACTTTCAACAAGCAGCAGTTGGTATTACTAGAATCAATAGGCAATAAGAAAAAGGAAAAATTGAAAAGGGAAAAGATGTTTTGGTAGAGAATATAAATCAATTCAAGTACATTTTGTTTACTTACAACTCATAATTTATAACGCATAATTCATAAATCGCATCATGCCCATAATAGCACCATCATTATTAGCCAGCAACTTTTTGCGGTTACAACAAGAAGCGACTATGCTGAATGAAAGTAAAGCAGATTGGTTTCACTTAGATGTAATGGATGGGAGGTTTGTACCCAATATTAGTTTTGGCTTTCCTGTAATTGAACAGCTAAGAAAAGTATCTAATAAAGTATTTGATGTGCATTTAATGATAGAAGAGCCAGAAAAATATACCGAAGCTTTTAAAAAAGCTGGCGCAAATATTTTAACGGTTCATTACGAAGCTTGTGTACACTTACATAGAAATATTCAACAAATAAAAAGCTTAGGTATGAAGGCTGGTGTGGCTTTAAACCCGCACACACCGGTACATTTATTAGAAAATATTTTACAAGATATAGATATGGTACTGCTGATGAGTGTAAATCCTGGTTTTGGCGGTCAACATTTTATACCACAAACCGTAGATAAAATTAGAGTTTTAAAACACATGATAAAAAACAAAGGGTTAAATACATTAATAGAAATTGATGGTGGTGTAACGCTTGATAACGCACCAGCATTAATGCATGTAGGTGCAGATGTATTGGTAGCGGGGAGTGCTATTTTTAACTCCGTAAACCCTATGGCAACCATTGAAGCTTTAAAACAAATAACCCATAGCTAATATCTATGGGTTATTTAAACATAGTTAATTATTGTTTTACCAATTGAGTTGTGCTAGCAATACCATTATTTACAAAGCTGACTAGGTAGTTTCCTTTTATTAGTTTAGTTGCATCAATGCTAGTTTGTGTAGCATTGATTTGTATGATTAAAGTGGATAATATTCTACCATCAATGTTCGTAATTGTTACTGCCGCACCAGCATTTGCTTTCGGGTGAGATAAAATAATGGTATTGGCTACAGGGTTTGGGTATAAAGCCAAGTTGATGGTAGGTTTGCCATTTACAGCAACCACACTACTGTAGTTAAATGTGCCATCATTATCAACCAATTTTAAACGATAAAATTGTGTAGCTAAGGTTTTATTTGCATCCATGTAACTGTAAGTACTGCCATTACTCGCTTTTTTCGAAACAACATTACTAATCGAAACAAAATTCTTCGCATCTACACTCTTCTCTATACCAAAATAATCAAAATTGGTTTCGTTAGATGTTTCCCAATTAAGTTGTGGTTGACTATTGATTAAAGAAGCGCTAAGCGATTTTAAGGTAACTGGGAGAACAATTGCAGTTGTCACGGTTAAATCATCAAAACGTATATTTATTGCATTAGAGCCAGCACTACCAATGCCATTATATGTATAAATTCTTATAGTAATTGGCACTTTACTAGCAACTGGCGTAACTGTTGGTGCCGTTAAAATCCAAGTGCTTGTATTTGGAATGGTACCAGCTGCAATATTAGAAGCGTAAGCATCTTTGCTTGTTCGTACCACAAATGCTTGTGATCCCGTACCAGTAGAACGAACACCAAAAGAGATACCTGTAATGCTTACTTCATAATTACTTGCAGGGGTAATTGTGAATTCTAAGTACGCATTGCTTTTATTGGCAGAAGTTGCAATGCCAGTTAATGATACATCTAGTGCAGTGTTGGTTCCTGATGCAGCATACGAAGCTAATCCAGCGTTACTACCACCACTTGCACTTGCGTAGGCTGAAGTTGTAGATGCAGATGTTGCACTTAACATGGAAGCTACTGTACCAAAATTGTTTCCCGAACTAATGTCACTTACAGTCATATTCGCAGGAATACTTGCTGGCGTTACACTAGTAAAATCCCAATAGGTTTGGCAAAAAACATTTGTACTAAAATGTGTCAATAAACCAAGCATAAATAGTTTTTTCATAAATTGTTGTTTTAACTAAAAAATTATTTTTATTTAACGCCTAAGGTAAAGATTGTGTAAATACAAATTGCTTTTTATACGATAAATTATTACAATCCCTATCTTCAACCCACCATAATCAAAAATCGATGCGTTTTATTTCTGCTATTGTTGTATTACTATTAACGCACTACCAAGTAGTTGCACAGCAAAAAACACAAATTGTGGGTAAAGTGGTTGATGAAAATGATCGGCCACTGCAAAGCGTAGTAGTACAAATTTTAAATAAACAAAAAGGTACAATAACTGATAAAAATGGTGCTTTTACAATTGATGTAACACCCAAAAAGCCTATTGCCTTGGTATTTTCATTTGCTGGTTATAAAATATTGCAAAAAAATTATCTTTTAAATATACATGAAGTAGAAACTGTACTAATAAAGCTAGAGCCCCTTGCTGCCACGCAATTGCAAGATGTTACAGTGAAAGACGATAGAGAAAGAAGAGGTGAGACAGGTAGGGTTGCTATCGATGCCCAGAAAAGTTTGGTAAATCCGTCACCTATTGGCGGCATTGAAAGTCTAATAAAAGTGTTTGTTGGTAGTAATAACGAATTAACTAGCCAATATTCTGTGCGCGGCGGAAGTTATGACGAAAATTTAATTTATGTAAACGATTTTGAAGTATTTAGACCATACTTAGTTAGCAGCGGTCAGCAAGAGGGCTTGAGCTTTATTAATCCAGAAATGACTGGCAATGTAAAATTTTATAATGGTGGTTACCAAGCAAAGTATGGCGATAAAATGAGTAGTGTTTTAGATATTACTTACAAAAAGCCGAAAGCCTTTGGTGGCAGTGCATACGTAGGATTACTAGAGCAAGGCTTGCACCTTGAAGGCGCTGGTGTTAAAGGTAAAGTAACTTATAATGTTGGTGTTCGCAATAGAAGTACGCGTAATTTACTAAGCAGCCAAGCAACAAAAGGTAATTATATACCATCCTCATCCGATTTGCAGGGTTTAATTACTTATCAAGCTAGCGATAAATGGTTGTTAGAAGCATTTGCCAATATTTCAGCTACAAAATTCACATTATACCCAGAATCGAGTAAACTAACATCTTCTGTATTTTCTAATGTATTTACTGCCAAT
>JAYWCY010000319.1:0-2701 GCA_043780175.1 Chitinophagales bacterium | reverse complement strand
CAGCAACCACCAAAAACCCAATGCAAATTGCTAAGGAAAAAGGGGGTAAATAATCAATTAGTGATTTAAATGATTAGAATGATTGAATGATACTAAAATGGTGCATCAAAGTTGATGCACCATTTTTATTAGTACTATTCGTATTGTTAAGCCTTCATTAACTGAACACTTCTATTAATAAAGTTGGTTAATTCTGCACCTTTTAATAACCCTTGAGATAGTAACGCTAAGTCAGCTAAATTTCTAATTTGCTTCCCTTGCTTCTCTACATCTGGCTCTTGCAATAAAGCTGTATAGATCGGGTGGTTACCGTTTACAGTTAAGGTTACTTCGTCTGGCATTTGCGCATAAAAAGCAGTCATACCACCACCTGCAGCACCCATATCTTTCATACGTCTCATAAATTCTGGACGAGTAGCTACCACGGGCGCATCGTTATTAATTAAGCCCTTTACTTCTATTGTAAGGTGCAAATCGCCCACCGGAAATTCAAATAATTTCTTCAAACTTTCAGCATCTTCTTTGCTTAAAACGCTATCAGTATTTTCTTGCTTATCTATTAAATTATCTACAATATCAGCATCTACACGTACAAATGCTACATTATCCCATTTCATTTCCATATGGTTAATAAATGCAGCATCTACCAATGTTTCAGACTTTACAACCAAAAAACCTTTGCCAACAGCAGCTTGTATATACGCATCTTGCTGAATAGGATTTGTGGTATAAATAATGACGTTTTTACCATCTTTATTTTTCTGTAATGCCTCTGTAGCAATTTTGTATTCATCTACAGTAAAGAATTTTTTCTCTACTGCACTTTCCATAACCAAAAACTTATTGGCTTTTTCCAAAAACTTATCGTCAGTCATCATACCATACTTCACAAATAAGCCGAGACTTTCCCATTTATCTTCAAAAGATTCCCTTTCGTTTCTAAACAGTTCGTCTAACTTATCAGCCACTTTTTTGGTGATGTGCGCATTAATTTTACGTACGTTAGGATCGCCTTGTAAGTAACTACGGCTTACGTTCAATGGAATATCTGGACTATCAATGACACCTTGCAACAACATCAAAAATTCAGGAACAATTTCTTTCACTTCATCCGTTACAAAAACCTGATTGCTGTATAATTGAATTTTATCTTTCTGGATTTCGTAGCTCTGCTTAATTTTAGGGAAGTATAAAATACCTGTTAAATTAAACGGATAATCTACATTTAAATGAATCCAAAACAAAGGCGTTTCATTAAACGGATATAATTCTTTGTAAAAATTTTCGTAATCTTCTTTGGTTAAGTCGCTTGGCTTTTTTACCCAAATTGGGTTGGTATTATTAATACTTTTTTCAGCTTCAGCATCTTCTTTTTTCTCTTCTGCAACATCAGTAAAATAAATAGGAATCGGTAAAAATTTACAGAACTTATTCAATACAGATTTTACTTTGCTGGCCTCTAAAAACTCCTTACTATCCTCATTAATGTGCAAAATGATTTTTGTACCACGATCTTTTTTCTCTACTTCATACAGTTCAAATTCAGGGCTACCATCGCAACTCCAATATACTGTAGGTGCATCTAAATTATGGCTTTGCGAAATTACTTCTACTTTTTCGGCCACCATAAAAGCACTGTAAAAACCCAAACCAAAATGCCCAATAATACTAGCATCCTTATACTTGGTTAAAAACTCTTCAGCACCACTAAAAGCCACTTGGTTAAGGTATTTGTCTACTTCTTCCTTCGTCATACCAACACCACAATCGCTAAATGTTAAGGTCTTTTCCTTGGCATCCAACACCACGTCAATCCTTAATTCACCCAAATCCCCTTTTGCTTCACCAATAGATGATAGTGTTTTCACTTTTTGGGTCGCATCTGTAGCATTGCTAATCAACTCACGTAAAAAAATATCGTGTTCGCTGTACAAGAATTTCTTGATAATCGGGAAAATGTTTTCCGTATTTACCCGTATCTGTCCTTTTTGCATAATTGTTTATGTTTTAAATTGTTTTTGAGAATTTTTGTCACTAGCTTTCTGCTACTATTTGGCTTCTGTTGCGTCGCACACTTGTACGTTCTTATCGCTATTCAACTTTTCCACAGCGTAGCTTTACCAGCAATAACTATATCATCAAACACAATACCACCAACCGTTATACTGCCATCATGACAAAAAAAAGCTACCCAATAATTGGATAGCTGCTCATACCATTTTTAATAACACTAGTTCTTGGTAATTTTAATATCATCTGGCTGGTAAGTTCCTACAGCACTTGGTGCCGCACCAGCTGGTGCTTGGTAACAAAAACCTATATTAATTTTTTGACCAACATACGCGGTTAAGTTAAGTGAGGCAAATAAATCAAAAGGTGTAAATGCAGTAGCAGTTCCCGGAGGAACCGTTGTTACCAGCGTCCAAGTTGCCGTAGACACATTAGTTCCATTAAAATTTATAGAAACGTATACCTTAAATGTACCTGTTACATACCGTCGAGAACAGGTAAAAGATAATTTTGGCGAAGTACCTATAGGTAAATTAATATCTGGCGAAATCAACCAGCTAGAAATATTGGTAGTTGGCATCTTAGCCGATGCCACTGCTGACACTTTAGGATATGTATTGCCACCAAATGAAGCCATTGTATATAAAACATCACCTGTTTCAGCAATATTCTTCCACCCTGGTATCGTTGT
>JAYWCY010000318.1:0-2163 GCA_043780175.1 Chitinophagales bacterium | reverse complement strand
TACCACGCCTTTACCAGCAGCCAAACCATCTGCTTTTAATACTATTGGCAATGCGTGTTTAGCAATGTATTGCTTGCCTTCTTCAAAATTATCTTTGGTAAATTCTGCATACGCAGCAGTAGGAATATGATGCCTTTGCATAAACTTTTTAGAAAAAGCCTTGCTACCTTCAAGCTGCGCTGCAGCTGCTGATGGACCAACCACAAAACCTTTCCACACATCTTTTGCAGCTTCCATAAAATCGTAGATACCTTTTACCAAAGGTTCTTCAGGTCCAACTACCAATACATCTATTTTATTATCTATACAAAAAGCTTTAATAGCTTCAAAATTGGTAATACCAATGTTCACATTTGTACCAAATTGCTGTGTACCAGCATTGCCAGACGCTATAAATAGTTGATTACAATGGTGGCTTTGAGAAATTTTCCATGCCATTGCATGTTCACGACCGCCATTGCCAAGTATTAAAATATTCATGATTTTAGGTTAGTTGGCTACAAAAGTAAACCCTGCTTTTGAGAAGAAGTTTTGTTGTTAGGATTTTGTTTGAAATTAATTGCTATTTTGAGGCATTATTTTATAACCTACTCAAAATCTTTTATGAGCGATTCTGTTGTGCAAAAAGGTCACCCGAAGGGGCTATATGTTTTATTTGCTACCGAAATGTGGGAGCGTTTTAACTATTATGGTATGCGTGCCATTTTGGTTTTATTTATGACGAAAGCCTTATTGTTTGATAAAGCTTTTGCATCAAACTTATATGGCAGCTATACAGGTTTAGTGTATTTGACACCATTACTTGGTGGCTATATTGCAGATAGATATTGGGGCAACCATCGCTCTATCATTACTGGCGGTTTGGTTATGGCTTTGGGTGAATTTGTGTTGTTTTTCTGTAGTAGTTTTTACCACAGCGCACCTCAATTATCGTCTATTTTATTCTTTTGTGGTTTGGGTTTAATGATTGCAGGCAATGGCTTTTTTAAGCCCAATATTTCATCATTAGTAGGTCAATTATACCCAGACAAAGACAATAGAAAGGATGCAGCTTATACCATTTTTTATATGGGTATAAATGTTGGTGGCGCTTTGGGGCCATTTGTATGTGGCTTAGTAGGCGATACTGGCAATCCTGTAGATTTTAAATGGTCGTTTTTAGTAGGTGGCATTGGTATGCTATTAAGCGTAATAGTGCAACTTGCGTTTCATCATAAATATGTGAAAGGACCAACGGGTAAAATATTAGGTCTGGTACCAGAAAATGCGCCTAAAAATGCAACGAATCCTATTCTAGTTTTCGGCGGCTTATTAATATTATCCCTTATTACTGTTGCCTTAATTTATATTGATGCCAAAGTATTTAACTACTTGTTCTATTTGCTAATTGCATGTATTTTATTAATTGCATTTATTGTGTTTACAGATAAAGGTTTATCTGCTGCCGATAAAAGCAAAGTCTCAGTGATTTTTATTGTATCTTTTTTTGTTATCTTTTTTTGGAGTGCTTTTGAGCAAGCTGGTGCTTCTTTAACCTTCTTTGCCGATGAGCAAACAGATAGACATCTTGGCTCTTATGTTGTTCCTGCTAGTTTCTTTCAATCGTTAAACTCTGTTTTTGTTGTATCATTTGCCCCAATATTTGCATGGTTATGGTTAAAGTTGGGCAAAAAAGAACCATCCTCGCCTACCAAAATGGCATTGGGTTTACTCTTGCTAGCAATTGGTTATTTATGGATTGCTTTTGGTGTGAAAAATGTTGCACCTGGCATTAAAGTAAGTATGATTTGGTTAACAGGCATGTACGCATTACATACTTGTGGCGAATTATGTTTATCGCCAATTGGTATGTCTTTGGTAAATCAATTAGCACCATTAAAATTCGCCTCATTATTAATGGCAGTATGGTTTACCGCCAATGCATTTGCCAATAAATTTGCAGGTGTATTAAGTAGTTTGTATCCTGATAAAACGCCAACATCTTTTCTTGGCATTTACCAGATGAACAACCTGTACGATTTCTTTATTCTTTTTGTGGTAATGGCAGGTGTAGCTTCATTAATTCTATTCTTGCTGACTAAAAAATTACAAACCATGATGAAAGCCTAATTAATTTTTATAGTGTAAAAATAAAAAAGCGCTATTTGCAATTGCAAATAGCGC
>JAYWCY010000317.1:0-3223 GCA_043780175.1 Chitinophagales bacterium | reverse complement strand
AAAGCCCAATCCCCGAGCAGGATCTGCAACTTTCATTGCTCTTAAATCATTTAGGCCTGCCAAAGTATTTAACCATGTAGCAGCTACACACAAACGAGTAGCATCATTACCATAATTACCTTTATTGTTAGGATAATAATTATAAGCTGCATTATAAACATATTCCCAGTTATCAGACAAATCAGACATAATAGGATATTTAGATGGGTTATTCATCACATCTAAAAAATTTTGCTTAATATTTAAATCAGTATCTGCAGATTTTTTGCTTAAGTTGATCAGTACACGGAATTTAAAAGTATTCACTACTTTCTGCCATTGTTTTAAGGCAGTCAACGCATCTTTAGCATTAGAGATTCTTTCTACATAATAGAAATCACCTAACAAAGAATTATTAGAAGCCGAAATTAAAGAAGTTAACTGCGAGTTAGCATCTTCTAATAATTGTAAGCACTGTACAAAAATTTGTTTTTGTGTATCGTACTTTGGTGTAGGATTAGTTGTTCCCTGTAAAGCTTCAGTCATAGGTAAATCACCTAATTTCATCGTCATATTGTAAAACAGATAGGCTTTAAAAAACTTAGCTAACGCAGCGTAAGGGTTATTAGCACCTGAAGCTTTTGCAGCTTCTTTTTCCATTGCAATAACATTATTTAAAACACCATACTGTAAAGAAGTACTACCAGACCAATATTCATTAGTACCATAATAGGTGTAAGTAGACAAAGTGTATTGAGAAAACTTATCTTCATCACCACCTGGGAATACAACTAAACTATTTTCAATTTGTCTTAATAATAAATAAGCAGGCACCGACGTTGGTTGGTTATTATTTACTGCATATGTATCAAATGTTTTAGAACAACTGCTCGCCACAATAACGATAGTCAATAGCAGTATACTTATTTTATTTGTCATTTTCATGATTGTATTTTTAAATGTTTTCAAAAAAATATGATATTTAGAAAACAAAATTTACGTTAAAACCATAGCTACGTGTAGTAGGTGTTTGAAGATTATATTCTCTACTGTTACCGCTGTTATAATCACGACCAGAATATTGGTCAACATCCATATCCTTAAAGCGATTAGGGAAGAAATACAATAGATTACGACCTACTAATGACATATCAATTTTTGAGATAAACGACTTTTTACCTAAAAATTTAGCTGGCACCGAATACGTAATTACTACTTCACGAAGTTTAGCATACGTTTTCTTTACTGATGTATGTTCGAAATCGTTAAAAAAGCTACTTACATAATCTTGGATATAACCTACTACACCAGTATTTGATACATATTTCAATGCTCCAGCATTAGTAATAACACCTGTTATTGGATCGTAAGTAATTGGCGTACTACCAGATGCTAATTGTACCCCTTCACCTACATAAGTACCTTTAAAACCTGCTGTGGTTGTGTAACTATTGGCAGATGCATTATAAAGTATATTTTTTGCTTCAATAGCACGTGCAACACCTACAGCACCTTCTACAGTTGAGATATTAGAACCACCTTCAATACCCTTACGCATTACACGATCTTGCACAATACCACCTACTTTACCATCAAACTGGAAAGAGAAGCTAAATTGCTTGTAAGAAAACTTATTGTAAACTGACCAACTCCAATCTGCATCTGCGTTACCTACATATTGCGCTTTAGGTAGGTATACAGGATAGCCCGCACTGTTATTAATTACTTGACCATCTTGTGTTTTTGCTGTAACCCCTGCAAATAATTTATCAACACGATCTCCTTGTTGAAACTGATAATTTGAGAAGCTAGCTGGTAGCTCTTTATAAGTCTCTTTATAAGTTGACCAGTTAACTAATACGTCCCAATTTAGACCTCTAGCACTTTTAATTGGAGAGCCAATAATAGAAATTTCAGCACCTTTTACTTGTGTTTTAACCGCATTTGTTGTGTAACCACTTAAACCGGTTGTTTGAGATAATGGAAAGTTTCGAATACTAGGACCCTGAATATTATTGAAATATGTAGCAGCAAAACCTAATCTATTTTTCAAAAACTTAACATCTACACCATATTCTAAACTTGAGGTTTCAGATGACTTAATATTAGGATCAATAACTGTAGATGGGGAATTAGCACCTGACTGTCCATTGTAAGTGGTACCAATGCTATACGCAGGGTTAGACAAAGAGTAGGATGGACCACCATAAGTTGACACATATGGGGTGCCATAATTAAGTGGGTATCCTGCTGGTCCTATATAAGCTTGTGTACTTGGAGCCTTAGCTTGTGCATAAGAAGCTCTTAATTTTAAGAAGCTAATTGCAGATGGAAGGTGCACATAATCTGAGATTACGGTAGCACCAGAAAATGATGGATAGAAATAAGTATTGTTGTTTAACAATAAAGTTGAGTTTTTATCTACCCTACCAGTTGCTGTTAATGAGAAGTATTTATTAAAATCTACGTTGACGGAGTAATAAGCACTTAATACCAACATTTTAGAATTAAAATTATAAGCTTTTACAGGATTTAGAGAATTAGAGAATGAATATAAACCTGGTACATTTAAATAATCTGTAGGTGTAAAGCTAGACCTGTATTCAAAATTACGGGCGTTAACACCACCAAGCACATCGTAATTGATACCACCTTTCAATTTATTATTGTATTTAACTAATGCTTCAATGTTATTATCAAATAAAGAACGCTGGTCTTCTCTGTAATCACCACGGTTTAATTCTCTACCATAAGGGTGTGCAGAGTAAGGCATTTTCTCTGTTCTTAACACATCATTAGCGCTAAGATTGGTTCTTACAGTAGCTTCTAAATGTTTATTATGTGTATAGGTTAAAGATATATTACCAGTAATATCATTTTTTGTATGACCACGTAACCATTCGTAACTTACAAAATACGGGTTATGGTACCTTTGGTATTCAGCAAAAATAGATTGAACTCCTTCCTTACCTGGTTGCCAGTAATTACGCATATCATCAATATTCCAGTCAGCACCTGTCCAAATAGTAACAGTATAAATAACACTATTAGGTCCATAAACTACATCTGGAATATTTGGTGAGAATTGGCGATTATAATTTAATGTACCATCAATTTTAAATTTACTACTTAAGTTGTAGCTAGCATTCATATTAAAATTAATCGTATTTAATTTAGTATTAGGAATAATACCTTTTTGATTGGTATGTGTTAATGACATTCTAATACTAGAGCGGTCTGTGAC
>JAYWCY010000316.1:0-4828 GCA_043780175.1 Chitinophagales bacterium | reverse complement strand
CCAAATAGTAGCAACAATTATTTAACTGAGGTCATATTAAACGAAAAAAATAGCAAGATCATAGGCGTTTTTAACTACTATTTTAGAGATAGTTTATTCTCCAACAAAATTGAAGGCTCGTATAATAAAACCACTAACAGACTCTCATTAGGAAAACAGAATATTATTTTTTATAGATCTAACAACACCAAAATTGGGATTGATTGCCCTATGTACGGCGAATTTACGCTGCGCAGTTCTAGGGTAGAAACGGTGCTAAAAGGTGTTTTATATACTGATAAAAATCACCAATTTACCTGCCCAGACATCAATTTTATACTAAAAAAAGGGATTGATATCATTCCTATAAAAAAAGAATCGTATACCATCGTTCCTAAAAAAAGAAAAGAGGCCACCATTATTGCACCGCTTAAAGAAACGACTGTAAATACACATAAAACCGATACTGCTATCGTTACAAAAATGCCTCAAAGTATAGATACCAAGCAATTGATATATAGCTCAAGAACCAAAGTTTACTCAAGAGATATTGAAATATCTAGCAATGTTATAAAGGTGGAATTATATGATAATGGGCAAATAGATTACGATTCTGTAACACTCTATTTGAACGATAAAATGGTAATGCCAAAAACTATGTTAACACACAATGCCATTAATATTACCCTAACTCTTAACGATAGCCTAGAATTTAATGAACTAAGTATGTTTGCCGATAATTTGGGTTTAATACCGCCAAATACTGCCGCTTTGATTTTGTATGATGGAAAAATTAGGTACGAAATTATGATGTTAAGTGATCTTTCTAGAAACGCTACTATTAAACTTAGAAAAAAGAAAAAGGAATAAAATCTTTAAAACTATTCCTTTTATCAAATTAATTGCGATGTTTTGAGGATTAATCAGCACATTTATGTGATAGAATAATATATATACTAACTGCACTATTTATGAGAAAATACCTATGCCTTCTTATAGCGTTTACAGCTTGCTTACTGGTAAATGCTACGCAACTATTAGCGCAAAAAGCAGAATCTGTTTTATACCAGCAAACCAGTGAAATTAATAATTTGATGGTACAATACAATGCCGATAACCAAAGTATTAATAGATTCTATCTCATTAAAAATTCACCAGAAAGACGACAACACTTACAACAACTACAAACTGAATATTTAACAGAATTAGGTAAAATAAACTTCGATAAACTGCCTGTTGGCAGTCGTGTAGACTATGTCTTATTTAAAAGAAACCTAACAAATGAGTTACGATTATTAGATATTGAAGCCAAAGAATACCAACAAATTTACCAATGGATACCTTTTGCGGACACAATTTATACCATAGAAAAACCACGCAGACGTGGGGCTGCTGTTAATGCCAAACAATTGGCACAACAGCTTGCTTCTATTCAGCAACAAGCTTCTACCCTATTAAAAAAATTATCTAAAGACACCGCACTCACCATTGCATTAAGTAACCGTGCAAGTACTACTGTAAGAAGCTTACTAGGTGCTTTAAAAAACGTGTTTGACTTTTACAATGGTTACGACCCACAATTTAGTTGGTGGTTACCTATCCCTTACAGAGCAGTAGATAGTGTACTAAATATATATGCAAATGCATTGGCAATAAAAGGTAAAATTAATAGTACTCAAAAAGATGATGGTAGCGGCATTGTAGGCAGTCCGATAGGTAGAGAAGAAATATTGCAACAATTGCAATATGAAATGATACCTTATACACCAGAGCAGTTAATTGAGATTGCGAATAAAGAATTTGCATGGTGCGAAAAAGAACTTTTAAAAGCTAGCCAAGAAATGGGCTATGGTAACGACTGGAAAGCTGCACAAGAAAAAGTAAAGAACACGTACGTACCCGCAGGCGAACAACCACAAGCGGTAATGAAGTTGTACAACGAATCAGTGGCATTTTTAAAAGAACACCATTTGGTAACTATACCGGCATTGGCGGAAGAAGACTGGCCAATGAATATGCTGTCGCCAGAACGTCAACAGTTTGCACCTTTCTTTTTGGGTGGTGAAAGTTTGCTAGTTGCTTACCCAACCAATACCATGAAAGAAGAAGATAGACTAATGGCCATGCGTGGTAATAATCCACATTTTTCTAGGGCAACGGTACACCACGAGTTGGTAGCAGGGCATCACCTACAGTATTACATGAATAATCGTTTTAAGGCGTATCGCCATTTTGATACACCTTTTTGGACAGAAGGTAATGCCGTGTATTGGGAATTTTTGTTGTGGGATTTAAACTTTCCACAATCTCCAGAAGATAAAATAGGTATGTTGTTTTGGCGCATGCACCGTTGTGCAAGAATTATATTTTCGTTGAATTATCATTTAGGTAAATGGATACCGCAGCAGTGTATTGATTTTTTGGTTGACCGAGTAGGCCACGAACGTGCCAATGCAGAAGGAGAAGTAAGGCGTTCATTTACAGGTGGTTACCCACCATTGTATCAAATAGGCTATATGATTGGTGCATTTCAATTTTGGGCATTGAAAAAAGAGCTTGTAAATACTGGTAAAATGACTTACCAGCAATACCACGATGCCATATTGCATGAAAACGCCATGCCAATAGAAATGCTAAGAGCCATACTTACCAACCAAACATTAACCAAAGACTTTACCACAAGCTGGCAGTTTTATGGGAAATAGCCTACTAAAAAAAAGCCCCGCAACGCAGGGCTTTAAAAATATCATTAGATTAGAATTTAATGCAGACAACTTCGTCACTTACAATGACGTCGTTATTTATCCAAACAATTCGGGTTGTGCATTGTCTTCTTTGGGCAATTCTTCCCAAGTCATTTCCGCAGTTTTAGAGTAGCCCATTAGTTTGGCACCAATGGCTTTCCAGCCCATTACTTCCATCATACTGGCTATTTTAAACTTCACTTTACTAACCTGTAACCCTTTACCAGTTTGCACTATTAAAATAGGTTCTTTTATTGCAGTTACAGCCATTAGCATATTGCCCTCGCCTTCTTTAATAAACAAGTATTTGTTTTTTAAAGTAGTGGCTTCTATTTTAAAACGTTTTACATTAAACTGTTCTTTCGCTTTGTCAAGATATACCGCCGTGAAAATGCTATTTGGGTTAAAACGTTCTATTAGCAATATCTTCTCTGCATCAAAGCGTTGCGTGAGTTCTGTATCGGTAATTTCATAATGTCCATCGTGATACATTACGACTACTTTATCATCCCCTTCAAACGTACCTAAATAAGTACCTTTTTCATCAATATTTAAACGGCCAAACTGTGTATCAAACCATAGCTTTCTACCAGCCAGTGTACTTATACCAGCATCTTTAAACTTAATGGTTTTTACAGGGTATTTGGTTACGGTATTACCTTGGCTGCTACGGCCTTTAATCTCTAATTCCTCAAAATAAAAGTCTACTTCTTTTATTCTTGCTGTACAGTTAGGGCTTAGTATCACTTTCACTACTTCGGCTTCGCCATTGGCATTGGCAGTAAAATAATGGACTTTACTTTTATCTGCACCTTTGGTAAGATCGTACTCTTTATCTCTGGTAATACCTGTAACATTAAAGCGTTTAGCATAAGAATTACCACTTTCAGCGTCCAAGTAAATCATGTTGTACGTGGTGCGCTCATCATTCTTTTTAAAGATGGCAATATAGATGATATCCTTGCCTATAAACACTTTGTCGCCCACTTTTACCACCTTCATGATACCACGTTTGGTAAAGATGATAATATCGTCAATATCGCTACAATCAAATAAGAATTCCTCCTTCTTTAAGCTCGTACCTATAAATCCATCTTCTCTATTTACATACAATTTAGTGTTAGCAATAGCTACTTGTTGCACACTAATGGTATCAAACAATTTAATCTCTGTTTTGCGTTCTCTACCCTTACCATATTTCTTTAATAAGTTTTCAAAATAAGCAATGGCAAACTCAGTCAAATGTGCCAAATCAAACTCAACTTGTGCAATATCTGCTTCAATATTTTTAATCTGATTAATCAAATCATCAATATCTAAACGGTAAATTCTACGTACAGGTTTTTCAGTCAACTTTAATACATCTTCTCTAGTAACCTGCCTTTTTAAAATGGCTTGAAAAGGCACAAAAGCAGCTTCGATAGCTTGAATAACTTTCTCCCAATTTTCGTGACGCTGCTCTAGTTCTTTGTATATTTTTTGCTCAAAGAAGATTTTTTCAAGCGATGTGTAATGCCATTTATCGTTTAACTCAGTCAACTTTATTTCAAGCTCACGGTTAAGTAAATATTTGGTTTTATCTACCGATACAGACAATAATTCTTGTACACCTACAAAGCGAGGTTTGTGGGTATCAATAATACAAGCATTTGGCGAAATACTTACCTCACAATCGGTAAACGCATACAAGGCATCTATCGTAATATCTGATGAAATACCTGGCGCCAAATCCACCTGCACTTCTACATTTTTACCTGTAAACTCAGTCAGTTTTTTAATTTTTATTTTACCAGCATCATTGGCCTTGGTAATACTATCGCACAATTGTGAAACTGTAACGCCATAAGGCACATCCCGAATGATTAAACTCTTTTTATCAAGCTCTTCAATCATACAACGCACTTTTACTTTACCACCACGTTTGCCTTCATTATAGTTACTTGCATCCACCATACCACCCGTTTGAAAATCAGGGTATAGTTCAAACTTTCTGCCTTTTAAATATTTTATAGCCGCGTCAATAACCTCGCAAAAATTATGTGGTAAAATCTTGGTACTTAAACCCACAGCAATCCCATCAGCACCTTGTGCCAATAACATTGGAA
>JAYWCY010000315.1:0-7732 GCA_043780175.1 Chitinophagales bacterium | reverse complement strand
CCTACTAAAAAATTTGCCACTTTTGCAGCTACTATATCCATAGCACCTGTAGGATTGATGCCATATTGTTGATGACCAAAACGACCTAAATCTTGTATCGTATCTGCAATGCCTTGTTTTAATACGGTAATACTATGTGCACTTGCTTTAGGTAATATTTTACTAGCAATAGGTTTATTTTTAGCCAATAGAAAATCAGATAAACTTATAGGCTTAAACTGTACCATATCGCCCATTTTAAATAATACAGGTTCATCTCTGTTGGCTTCAAATAATTGCAAAGGTGTTTCGCCAATAATATTCCAGCCAGCGGGCGATTGCAATGGATACACCCCTGTTTGCACACCAGCAATACCTACCGAGCCAGCATTGATAGTAGATCTTGGTATCAGTCTACGTGGCGTTTCAAGTACATCATCTACATTGCCCATATAGGCAAAGCCAGGTAAAAACCCAATGCAGTAAATGCGGTATCGTTTAGCTATATGTCGCTTAGTCAACTCATCAATGGTGATACCTTTATTGGTCGCCATCGCTTCAATATCTAAACCAAAAATAGTATCATAACATACAGGAATCTCTACGACATCATGGTCTATTTGTTTTGTCCAATCACAATTTATAATAGTCGTTTCAATCTGGTGTACAAGCGCTTTAAATGTAAAATTATTTTGTTTTACGATACTACCATCAAATACTAAAGTAATGGTATGATACGCTGGGATAATATCTTTAACACCAGTAATAGGTTGTAACTGCAAGTGATGATACAAGGCGATAACTTTATCATTAACAGCCTCGCTTATCACTGCTTCAAAAGCAATCGTAATAGCTGTTTCGCCCAAAGGATAGATATGATATGTCTCTTTCAAAATATAGTAGCATGTAATATAATGAATAGTTAACGCTATTCATCATTTCTTAGTAATCAAATTTTGCAGCATCAATTAAAACGTATATTTAGCCACGAAACTTAAAACATGTCTGTTACCAAAAAGCTAAGTGCCCGTAAGCGTGTAGCCCTTATCGCTCACGATCATAAAAAAGAAGAAATGAGCCAATGGGCTATTTTTAATAAAACCGTTCTTGCCCGTCATGAATTATTTGCAACTGGTACCACTGGTAAAATGGTAGAAGAGGCTTTAGACAGGCCCGTAAAAAAGTTTCTCAGTGGTCCACTTGGTGGTGACCAACAAATTGGTAGTATGATAGCCACTGGCGATATTGATATCGTTATCTTTTTTTGGGATCCCATGGAAGCACAGCCCCACGATACTGATGTGAAAGCCTTGCTACGCCTTTGTGCT
Source organism: Chitinophagales bacterium (assembly GCA_043780175.1). Taxonomy (GTDB): domain Bacteria; phylum Bacteroidota; class Bacteroidia; order Chitinophagales; family Chitinophagaceae; genus Parasediminibacterium. The sequence goes on along the minus strand of JAYWCY010000315.1, from coordinate 6,425 downwards.
GTGTGGAATATCCCTATGGCTTGTGACCGCTCTACAGCAGATTTTATCATCACATCACCTTTTATGCACGAAGAATACGATGCTATTATTCCAGATTACGGTAGCTATCTTAAGAGAAATATTACATCTAAGTAACGTGTGAAATAGGCGTGTAAGCAGCTGTAGTATTATTATTTAGCTGTATAGGCGTCGCACACTGCAACTATATTATTTCTTATCAGCTTTATTGTAGCGAAGTAGTGCCAAAAAGATGGTAACACAGGATTATAACTAGCAAAATAAGTATTTTTTAATAATTATATTATGCACACTTTTTTCTATGCTCTTCATATTTTATTAAAGTTGGTGATGAGAGCGGGAATGGTACTAACAAAAGAAAAAACAAACTACTTAATGGTACCGCAGCATATTATGTCATACACCACAGTTAATCGTATTAGTCATTAGGGCATATGACGCCGTCACAATAATGTCTGTTCTTTTTGGCGTTAAGGTGTTACCAGATTTATGGCCATATTATGCAAGTGCATTAGATAAAAATGACCTTATAGTTTCTGTTGTGATCGCTTGTCTTTTTGTTGTGGTTGCAATGCTTAATGGGATAATTATTGAAAGAATTTTAAACAGTACAAATGGTAAATATTTAGAGTATAAAAAATCGGTAGCTGTGTTATAATTATAATTTACAAACCCTGTTCGATAAAAGCGAACTAAACGCTGCAGTGTGCGACGCAACAAAAGTAAAATATATATTCCACTGCTGGAAACACAAAACGTCAAAAAACATTCATACTCAAATATTAGTTGCATAAACAACTTTATTGTATTTTCACAGTCTAAAATTGGTTGCCATGCAAGAAGCATACATTATTGCAGGATTTAGAACTGCTGTTGGAAAAAGTAAAAAAGGTGGATTACGATTTTTTCGCCCCGACGACCTAGCCGTAGAAGTAATAAAAGGGCTAATGGCCAGCGTACCCGAACTTGATTATAAAAGAGTAGACGATGTAATTGTGGGCAATGCTGTTCCTGAGGCCGAACAAGGCTTACAGTTTGGGCGCATTATTGCCGCAAAAGCCATGGGTATAGAAGTGCCAGGTATAACTATAAATAGATATTGTGCCAGTGGCCTAGAAAGTATTGCGATGGCTACTGCCAAAATAAGAACTGGCATGGCAGATTGTATTATTGCTGGTGGTACAGAAAGTATGAGCTTGGTGCCTACTGCTGGCTGGAAAACCGTACCATCTTACGCTATTGCAAAAGATGAACCTGACTATTATTTAAGCATGGGTTTAACGGCAGAAGCTGTGGCCAACGAATTTAAAGTTAGCCGAGAAGATCAAGATGCATTTGCTGCGGGTTCTCATGCCAAGGCCAAAGTGGCCATAGAAAATGGCTATTTTAAAGATGGTATTTTGCCAATTACGGTAGAACAAATTTACTTAAACGAGAAGGGCAAACGAGCTATAAAAAGCTATGTGGTTGATACGGATGAAGGCTTGCGAGCAGATACAACGGTAGAAGGATTATCGAAGCTAAAACCTGCATTTGCAATAGGCGGTAGTGTTACGGCTGGCAATAGTAGCCAAACAAGTGATGGTGCAGCTTTTGTAATAGTGATGGGCGAAAAAATGATGCTAGAATTAGGCCTAAAACCTATTGGCCGGCTAGTAAATTGCGCTAGTGCAGGGGTTCACCCACGCATTATGGGTATAGGCCCTGTAGCTGCAATACCTAAAGTATTAAAACAAGCCAATATGAACATCAATGATATTGATTTAATTGAACTAAACGAAGCTTTTGCATCGCAAAGTATAGCTGTTATTAGAGAGCTAGGCTTAAATACTGATATAGTAAATATTAATGGAGGTGCAATTGCATTGGGGCATCCATTAGGTTGTACTGGCGCTAAATTAACCGTACAAATATTAAACGATATGAAGCGTTTGAACAAAAAATATGGTTTGGTAACAGCTTGTGTAGGTGGTGGTCAAGGTATAGCAGGGATTATAGAACACCTTTAACCACAAATTGAAATGATTAGGAACAATTGAGCGAATAAAAGACACAGCCGATGAAAATTTCATCGGCTGTGTCTTTTAAAAATGGCTAAATCATTTTTTTGAAAAATGGCGCTTAAAAATGCAATTTTTTCTGAAATCAAGGCATCCTTGCGTTGTCCCATAACTAGCATTTCCTTCTCAAATTTATAAAAATAGGCATCAATTTTTTCAACTATAAGTAGTTGATTCACTAATGGGATGATGTAAAAATTCAACGCCTCTATCTTTGATTTGATAATGATGGTAAGTACGCTATTGTCTTTAATTTGTTGCTGTATATAATCGGTTGAAAACTGATAATATAAAAACTTAGTTGTCACTTGTGTTGATGGAATGATGGCCATCATAGATTTGCTGCAAGTGGCCTCAATTTGTGTGATACCTACCTTGCCTGTGAGCGGTCCTGCACAAGCCAATAATAGCGAATTGGGTGGTATTAATTTCGTTACGATAGCCCCTCTAGCAGAAAGTTGCGTTTTGCTTTGAAGCATATTAGTGCCTTGGTTCGTGTCTTCGGGTTTAAAGAATTGGTAGGTATTGCCATAATACACTTTCATAGACTCAGTAGGTGTATTTCCAGCCTGTACAGTGGCTATAGAATGTAGAGGCATAGTTGTTTTAAATGTATCAGCTAAACTAGCATACGCATTATTTAAAAATGCCTGTTTGTTTCTTTCTAAATGCGTAATACCTTGCTCTAATACTTGTATTTCTGCATTAAATGTTTCTATTTTTTGTTCAATTTGGGTTACAATATTTTTTTGTTGCGCTATTGGTAGCACATTTATTTCTAAATCTCGTAAAAGCAATGAATTTACTCGCGTACTGGTTTTGGTACTATGGGTTAAAAAAGGAATACTATTAAGCAAAAAATAATAGAGGTAGGCTGTATCTAATGCTTCAATCCAATTATTAACCACTGCGCAAACTGTTGGGTCTATTATTGCATCTATATCTAATGTTGCTATTTGGCCAATACCTAATCCCGTAAGCCCAATTAATAAACTACCTTTTGCAACAGCAGTAATATTTTTGCTTTTTACTTGCGATTCTGCTAAAAATGAATGGGCTTTTGTAATTGTCTTAGACTTAATATCAGCAGATTTTATGTAGGGAATTTTTTTTTCAACTTCCGAATCTTTCAGTTTTCTAAAAAAAAAACCATTAATTATTTGGCATACTTGACTAAGTTTTACAACCATAGGGTTTGATATATCTGTAGAACTAATGCTTGCCATTATACGTAATTCTTGTTTTTTTCAATCTTAAAATCAATAGTAAAAATACCTTATCAATAATCCAAGTTTAGTTGCTGATCAATAATTTAAGCAACATTTAAGCAAAATAAATAATAATATTAAATTTAATTGTATTGTAAAGTTTTAAGTATTACAATTTAGATAATTAGTACGAATAAAAAAAGCGGCTCATCAAACTGTTTGATGAGCCGCTTAAAGGAAAGAATATATTTATATTAGAAAGTGTATCTAATACCCGCATTCATTTGATAGCGAGAACCGAAGTAATCAATTACATAAGGTAAACCAGGATTAGCCCAAGTATATTTAGGATACAAGGTAGGAGAACCTGCTGTAGCTACTTTTAAACCAATAGCCGACATTGAGTTGAAGGTATTTGGTGAGAAATACACTTTACCCCAATTTGGATTTAATAAATTGGTAAGATTTACTACATCTATATTAAACGTAAGGGTGTTGGTTTTACCAGCTTTACTTTTAAAGTTAATATCTTGTGTAAACCTAAAATCTAATTGGTTATTCCAAGGCGTACGTGCTGCATTACGCTGTGTAAAATCACCTCTACGGCTGCTTAAATACTTGTTACCATCCACATAGGCATCAAATGCTGCTGCTTGCGTTGCATCGTTAAAGAAGTTAGATAATTCAGCTTTGGTAGGGATGTACACCAAACTGTTAGACTGACCAGTACCATCGTAAGTTGTATTAACTAAACCATAAGAGTAAGGTGCACCAGATGCCGCACTGTAAAATAATGAGAAGTTAGATACATACTTACCGCTTTTTGATGCAATACGATAGTTAGCTGTAGAAACAATTCTGTTACGCACATCAAAGTTAGAATAAGCCAATTGTGGATTATTAGGGTTTAATGATTGATTTAACTGCCAGTTTGATTCCATTGAGTTACGAATACCGTTGGTGATATCTTTAGACTGACCATAAGTATAAGCAACCATTACATTTAAACCAAAATCGAATGTTTTAGTTACCTGACCAGTAATACTGTAACGGCTACCTTCTTTAGTATTGCTTAGCAAGTATGCATTGGTAAATAAAGGGTTGATTTTAGCACCAGAATAAATTGGTTGTTGCTTTTTAGTATCATAAATCCAATAGGTAGGATTATCTACATAGTTAATTTGTTGGAATTTCAAATCGTAAATAACTTTTGTGTACATCGCTTCTACGGTAAATTTCCATTTATTTTGCGTCGTATAATCAATAGCCAAATTCGTTCTTAATGCTTGTGGCATTTTGAAGTTATTGTCTACTAAGTCAACCTGTGTAGCACCAGATGCATCATTTACGTTTACACCTTGTTTAGCTGCAAAGTTTGCTGCTCCATTATTACCACTGATTGCATCTTTAATTGGATCGCTACCAGCAGCGATAGGTGCGGCACTTGTATAACGTTTATCAAAGGCACCATAAGTAACACCATTGTTATAATAAGCATAACCCAACCAAGCAAAAGGAATACGACCTGTGAATACACCTGCACCACCTCTAATAATGAATGTTTGGTCACCCTTAACATCGTAATTAAACCCTAAACGTGGTGAAATTTGCACCTTCCCTAGGAAATTGTTTGTAATATCTTTTGGTAACGTATAATTATAAGTTGTGCCATAATTTGGATCAACTGGCGCACCTGTGGTTTTAGAACTTAAAGGTTGTTTGTTAGGTAAGTCTGAATAATCGAAACGAATACCTGGTGTTAATTTTAATTTACCTAAACGAATTTCATCTTGTGCATAGAAACTTAACAAATTAACTTTAAACTGAGCTGGCGGATTAGCTAAAATGTAATCTCTACTATTATTACTATAGTTGTAGTTGGTACGTACGCGGTTAGGATTATTGTTTAATAAATCATTAACACTACTATAACCAACACGGCCATTCCAAGCATTTACAAATCCATAAGTAATATCATAAAACTCATTATGTGTACCTAATGTAAATGTGTTAATACCTTTATTAATGGTTACATTATCAGTAAACTCGTAAGTTTTTTGTTTCATATTGAAGATAGCACCTTCACGGTCACTACCTAAAAATATAGTACCACCATTAGAAGAAACTTCAATTTGTGGTAAAGCTGGGTTAGATGCTGGTTCTCTGTAATCATGAATATTAGAGTAACCCAATATTAAGCTATTAGAAACAGCATTACTAAACTTAGTTTTTAACTCTAAAACTGTAGATGTTTGATTATTAATTTGCTTAAAATCAATGCTACCAAAACGGAAGTTTGCACCATCACGCTCTAGGTTAGTAGCTTCAGAGGTAATGGTATTGTTACGAAGCGATAAACGATTATTAGCATTAATAACCCAATCTAAACGATTAAAAAACTTGTTAGATTTAGAGTAAATCGAGGTATTGCCATAAGCACCTGCACCATTTGCAAGGCCATATTTGTTTTTAAACAAAGAATCGATACTAAAAGCTTGAGCAGCAGTGATAATGGTGTTATCAGCCGAACCTGCACCAAGAATAACAGGATCTTGACGGCGCGTGATTTCTTCATTTGTAAAAAAGAATAATTTATCTTTTATAATAGGAAAACCAAAACGTACACCAGTTTGATAATCGTAAAAATCAGAAGGTTCTTTTGCTTTATCGCCAGCATTATTGGGGCCTACCATAAAAGCACCACGACCAAAACCATATACTGAACCATGAAATTCATTGGTACCGCTACGGGTAACCGCATTAACACTACCTCCTAAAAAGTTACCAATTTTAACATCAAAAGGTGCTAAGTAAACTTGCACATCTTGTATTGCATCTAAAGATACTGGATTGGTTCTTGTGCTGCTACCAGCCATACCAGACGAATTAGTTTGACCACCCAATGATGGGCTAAAGCCAATCGCATCGTTGTTAATTGCACCATCAATAGTTACATTATTATAACGAAAGTTTGTACCAGCAAAAGAGTTGTTATTGCTTTGCGGTGTAATACGTGTTACATCTTGCAAGCTTCTATTAATGGTAGGCATGGTTCTAATTTGTGATTGACCAATTTGCACACCTGCACCAGTTTTTAAACCACCACCTCTTCTAGAAGTAACTGTTACATCTGCCAAAG
>JAYWCY010000314.1:0-3489 GCA_043780175.1 Chitinophagales bacterium | reverse complement strand
TACTTTGCTTTAGGGTTAGATTTTTAAATTCGAATAACAATAGTTGTACGCATTCCTTTCATTCAAATCATTTTAATCAGTGATTAAAGAAAAATTACGAATAGATAAATATCTCTGGAGCATTCGCTTATTTAAAACTAGGAGTCTGGCTTCTGAAGCTTGCGAAAAAGGGCGGGTAAAATTGCGAGGCGATTCAGTTAAAGCATCCAAAACAGTAAACTTGGGTGATGAATACGATATTAAAACGGAAACCAGAAAATGGTTAATAAGAGTTACAGGCTTACTAGAAAAACGCGTGGCATATGCAGAAGCTATTAATAATTATCAAGATATTACGCCTGTTGAAGAGCTGAACAGTATAACTTTTCAGGCCGCCGCTTTTAATACAGGCAAAAGACTTAGCAAAGTGGGCAGACCTACCAAAAAAGATAGGCGTAGTGTTGAAGGCTTTTTGGAAGAAGATTGAGCTGCATTAGAATGGAAGTACAGATTTAAGTATACAAAAACTAACTAAATGAGAAATTTAATAACACTTTTAATTTCATTTTTTTCATTTCAAATTAACTTACAAGCCCAACTACCTAAAGCAGCTAGTATTACAGATTCTGCAACCAATAAAACATTTATGGTTGTACAAATTGAATCCGAATTTCCAGGCGGACAACAAGGTTGGATAGAATATTTACAAAAGAATTTGAATACAAAGTTGGGTAATAAATATATCAATATTCCGAAAGGTGAAAAGTCAGCAAGACAAACTGTCAAGATGAGTTTTTTAGTAACAAAAGATGGGGATATAACTGATATTGAAGTTACGAATAAAGATTCAATTCACCCTAAGCTAGCAGAGGAGGCAATTAGAGTTATCAAAAATGGCCCTAAATGGATTCCAGCTCAACAAGGCTCAGTTGTAAAGACACCAAACTTAACCTCTGAAGAACAAGAACAAGCAATTTTTAAAATGGGACTTCGAAAAGTAAGTTCAAGAAAAAAGCAGGCGATTACTTGGCAAGCAGATAAAGATTAACGACATCATGATTATTGACATCATCACCGTTTCACCAGAATTATTAGCCAGTCCTTTTAGCCATAGCATAATGAAACGTGCACAGGACAAAGGGTTACTAACGGTGCGTACACATAATTTGCGCGATTGGGCTATTAATAAACATGGTCAAATAGACGACTACCAATATGGTGGTGGTGCTGGTATGGTAATGATGTGTGAGCCTTTGGCAAATGCTATCGAATATTTACAAAAAACAACGACTTACTGTGAGATAATTTATATGACACCTGATGGGCCACCGTTTAACCAACAAACAGCCAATCACCTGTCAATGAAGGATAATTTATTAATTATTTGTGGGCATTATAAAGGCATTGATCAACGTATTAGGGATTTGTACGTTACCAAAGAGATTTCTATTGGTGATTATGTGTTAAGTGGCGGCGAATTAGCAGCTGCTGTAGTGGTTGATGCTATTGGCAGGTTATTGCCAGGCGTTTTAAACGATGAAACATCTGCACTTTTTGATAGCTTTCAAGATAATTTACTAGCACCTCCAGTGTATACAAGGCCGGTTGAGTTTAAGGGGTTAAAAGTGCCAGACATTTTATTATCTGGTCATCCATTAAAAATAGAAGATTGGCGACATGAACAAAGCCTACAACGCACAAAAGACAGACGACCAGATATTCTTGAATAATTTGTTACTAAATCTCTTGTATCTTTTCTAGAATACCTTCTACATTTGCCACTCAAAAATTATTGCTCATCTCTACAAGCAAATGCGCAGAATAGTCAGTAGAACCCATACTTTGTTTTGTTGTCTACTTTGCGCCTTTGTGTGAAACTTTCGTCTTTCCATGCAAAAGAAAATTCAATCGGCTCTTATTTCCGTTTTTTATAAAGACGGGTTAGCCCCATTGGCACAAGCGTTACAAGCCCAAGGTATTACCATTTATTCTACTGGTGGTACACAAACTTTTTTAGAAAATGCAGGCATTGCTTGCGTACCAGTTGAAAGCCTAACCAGCTATCCATCTATTTTAGGTGGTCGTGTTAAAACCTTGCACCCAGTTGTGTTCGGTGGTATTTTAGGTAAACGAGATGATGCACAGCATTTGGATGAAATGGTGCAGTATAATATTCCTGAAATTGATTTAGTGATTGTGGATTTATATCCATTTGAAGAAACTTTAAAAACCACCTCGGAAGAAAAACTAATTATAGAAAAAATAGATATTGGTGGGCCAAGCATGATACGTGCTGCTGCAAAAAACCATAGAGATGTAACTGTAATTGCTGCAAAAGATGATTATGCAGTATTACAAAACATCTTAAACGAACAAGCTGGTTCTACCACTTTAGAACAGCGCAAAGCATTTGCTGCTAAAGCCTTTGAAGTGGTAATGAATTACGATATTGCCATCAGTAATTATTTTAACCCAAGCAGTACGACAATTCAAACATCATCTACCAAGCAAGTATTGCGCTATGGCGAAAATCCACACCAATCTGCAACGTTTTATGGCGATTTGAAAGAAGTATTTAACCAATTGAACGGTAAAGAATTATCGTATAATAATTTGGTTGATGTAGATGCAGCTATTCAAATTATCAGCGAATTTTCTACTACAGATAATGGGTATGTATTTGGCATTATTAAGCATACCAATGTGTGTGGTATTGCGTTGAGAGATACAGTGAAACTTAGTTGGGATGATGCACTTGCAGGAGATCCAGAAAGTGCTTTTGGTGGTGTTTTAGTAAGTAATGGTACTATTGATAAAGCAACAGCAGAAGCCATTAACGAGATATTTTTTGAAGTGTTAATTGCACCAGCTTTTGATGAAGATGCATTGGCTGTATTAAAAAGTAAAAAGAATAGAATTCTATTGCAACTGAATACCGATTGGAAAATTGGTAGTAATCAATCAAAATCTTTATTAAACGGTACGTTAACCCAAGGTACTGATGCTGGTAACTATGCAGATTGGAAAGAAGTTGGTGGTAGAGCATCTTCTGCTGACGAAAGAGCGAACCTTGAATTTGCGAATATTATTTGCAAGCATTTAAAAAGTAATGCCATTGCTCTGGTAAAAAACAAGCAACTGATTGGTAAGGGCTGCGGACAAACATCACGTATAGATTCCCTGCGCCAGGCCATTGAAAAATCAAAGCAATTTAATTTTGATTTGAATAATGCAGTGCTTGCAAGCGATGCTTTTTTTCCGTTTGATGATTGTGTGAAAATTGCCCACCAGTCGGGCATTACAGCATTTATACAACCGGGTGGTTCTATCAGGGATGCGGATAGCATCAGTTATTGTAAAGCACAAAACCTGGCAATGGTGATTACCGGCATACGGCATTTTAAACATTAATAACAAACAAAATTACATGCAGCTTCCGGTACAGCATAATAAGGGCAAAGGATATTTTGCGTTGTTGGTTACCAGTTTTTTTTGGGGTACTACCTGGGT
>JAYWCY010000313.1:0-3290 GCA_043780175.1 Chitinophagales bacterium | reverse complement strand
AAGCTGTTGTAAAAAAGCAGATTTTTTACCTATAATCTGATCAGCTAACTGCAACTGGTATTGCTTTAAAGCAGTAATATCTTGGTGCGTAAAATAGATTTTTTCATCATCTAATTTATTCAACAACAAGTCAAACATATTGCCAGAAAAAGCAGCATCTAATGGCTTTGGCTGCACATGAAACTTGGCTGCCATTCTTGTAATTAAGTATGCATCAGCAATAGCTTTATTTAAAGGTGTTTGAACTTGTGACGATACAATATTAAGAACGAACAAGAATAAAATACTTATAAATAGTTTCATAAAAAATCAATAAAAATAATAAAAATAATATCCTTTTTTTTAGAATGCCATCAACTTATCAATGCATTCTTTCAACCTGCTTTTTGCTAAAAAATTTTGCTCTAATTGTGTACTAAAAGGTATGGGTGTATCTAGGCTTGCACAACGCACAATTGGTGCATCTAACCTATTAAAACAATGTTCACTTATCCATGCACTAATCTCGCCAGCAATGCCACCAAACAAAGTGTCTTCATGTAGCAACAATACTTTCCCTGTTTGTGCTACAGCTTGTTCTATGGCTTCGTAATCCAATGGCAGCAAGCTTCTTAGGTCAAGTATATGCAAGCTAATGTTAGGATTTTGCTGTTGAAATTCCATTGCCCAATGTACACCAGCACCATAGGTTATTACGCTTATATCGTCGCCTTCTTTTACTAAATTCGCTTTACCAATTGGCACTTCATAATACGTTTCAGGCACCATTCCAGATATGCTTCTATACAAAGCTTTATGCTCAAAATATAGAACAGGATTAGGATCATTTATGGCAGCAATTAGTAAGCCTTTGGCATCAAATGCATTAGACGGATACACCACTTTTAAACCAGGTACATGTGTAAACCAAGCCTCATTACTTTGGCTATGAAAAGGACCAGCACTAACACCTGCACCAGTGGGCATTCGCACTACTACATCTGCATGTTGCCCCCAGCGATAATGCACTTTGGCTAGGTTGTTTACTATCTGCGTAAAACCAGCGGTAACAAAGTCGGCAAATTGCATTTCTACCACACTTCTTATACCTTCTAAACACAAACCCAAGGCTGCACCAATGATAGCACTTTCGCACAATGGTGTGTTACGAATACGATGCTTACTAAATTCATCTACAAAGCCTTCTGTTACTTTAAAAACGCCGCCATATTCTGCAACATCTTGCCCCATTACTACTAAGTTTTTATGCTTTTGTAATGATTGGTATAAGCCTTGCTTAATAGCATCTACAAAGCGTAATTCTACTTGAGATTGTTGACTATTTTTGGTGTTGAATTCTTGTAGATTGGTATAATTTTTCACAGATTTCAACCAGCTATATGTTGTTAATCTATCTGCATACACATCGTTTAGTTCCGCTTTGGTATCTACCTTAAATGGAGTTGCTGTTTCTGCCAACCGCAACTCACTTTCTATATAAGTTTTCGTAGCATGTTTGATGTCAGCAATCTGCATTTCTGTAATCGCTTCTTCATAAATTAAAAACTGCTCTAAATTTTTGATAGGGTCTTTTTTACTCCATTCTTCTAGTAATTCTTTAGGCACATATTTAATCCCGCTTGCTTCTTCATGGCCACGTATTCTAAAGGTTTCGCACTCAATAATATAAGGCTTTTGCTTACGAATACAATAATCTCTAGCAGTTTTTACAGTATCATATACTTGCACCACATCATTGCCATTAATATTAGCACCTTCAATACCATAGCCTTTTGCTTTATCCAATAATCTTTCGCAACCGTACTGTTCGTTACTGGGTGTACTTAAGCCGTAACCGTTATTTTCAATGATAAAAATGATTGGCAAATCCCAAACCGCAGCTAGGTTCAATGCTTCATGAAAATCTCCTTCGCTTGTACCACCATCACCGGTAAATGCCAAGGCGACACCATCTCCCACCGCTAATTGTGGTCCAAGGTGTGAAATCATACCACAAATACGATGCGCTTTACTGCCAAAATGAAAGCTACGTTCACGCCCTTTGCTATAACTATCTTGATGACCTTGCCACTGCTTAAACAACTGGTGTAAGGGCATTTGCCTTGTAGTAAAAACCCCTAAATTTCTATGTAAAGGCATTATCCATTCATCATCTTGCATGGCTAGTGTAGCACCTACGCTTATTGCTTCTTGACCAATACCGCTAAACCATTTACTTATTTTTCCTTGCCTCAATAGCACTAGCATTTTCTCCTCTATCATCCGAGGCAGCACAAGATTTTTATAGAGATTTACAAGCTCGTCGTTGTAAAAGCCAAGCCGATTGATATACATAGCGTTTGGTTGCTTTTAATATTGCTGGTAAGATAATAGAAATTAATATTACGCTTGACAGCATTTGAAAATTTGTTGATTAATTTTCAATAAAAAAGCCAGACTAAAGAATTAATCTGGCTTAACATATTTTGCGATAGCTACTAGTTCCTTTTTGCAAAGCGACTTAATAATTTCAAAATTTCGATGTATAACCATACAATGGTAACTAATAGGCCAAATGCGCCATACCATTCCATGTATTTCGGGGCACCTTGTTCTGCACCTTGCTCAATCATATCAAAATCTAGAATTAAATTTAAAGCAGCAATGGCCACAACAAATAAACTTAAACCAATACCCAATAAGCTACTATCGTACATAAAAGGAATATTGATACTAAACATTCTTAAAATCCAGGTAATTGCGTAGAAAATGGCAATGCCAGCTGTAGCAGAGAAAATAATACTTTTGAATTTCTCTGTAGCTTTAATTACTCTAAAATTATAGAGCAAGAACATGGCAATAGCAACTCCAAAAGTTAAGCCTACAGCTTGCATTACTAAGCCTGGGTAACTCTTCGCAAAAATTTCGTTCATAATTGCTGAAATACCGCCAATAAAAAAACCTTCTAAAATTCCATAAGCTGGTGCAAGATATGGTGCCCAAGTTGGTTTAAAGCTGATTGCTAGACCACAAATTAATCCCCCAAAAATACCCACGTACATAAAGGTTCGCATTGTATCTGGTTTCAATTCTTCATTTAAATGCCAAGTATATGCTGCAGCAGCAACAACCATTAACATCATAAAACCAAACTTATTAATGGTACCACGTACACTCATCACACCGTTCAATTTGGCTTCATTTGTATAACTTTTATCAAAAATCTTTTGGGTTAATGTTGGATTACCCGATTTAAATAGTTCCATAATTATCAATTTTTAATATGCCAAATGTATAAATAAACTGTATTT
>JAYWCY010000312.1:0-4661 GCA_043780175.1 Chitinophagales bacterium | reverse complement strand
CCTTCAAATAGTAAAATTTTTTTAAATTTCAACAAGAAAGATACCTGTAATTTATCAGGGGTTAATACTGGTCTGCTTTTTGGCCATTCGTCTGCATTTGCTGGTAACTATTTTATTCTAAAAAAGAAACAAAGAAATATTTTTAATTGCAATAGTGATGATGCTATAGGTTCTTATAAATATGAAAAATTTGATACTCTTTTAATACAAACATATAATGCACCACACCCTGTCTTTAAAGCAAAGAATATTGTTGCAACACATGATGTTGTTTTTTATTATTTTCCATTTTATGTTAATGGATATATTCCTTTTTTTGAATCGCATAGGGGTGTTTTTTGGGTTAAAGATTCTGATATATTAAAATCATCTTTTGTGTTAAAACTTTAGTATTACTTTTATACAGTCACCTTAACTAGCCGTAGGTGTGTCTTGAATCCATCTATTGAGCGTAGTGGCTCAATGGAAAGCATGTTGGATAAGAGATGATAGCAGGTCAATCAAAGTCACCGTACAAGTAGGGCAATTTGTGTAAGAAAAGCAAGGCTCAAAAACCTGTAAACTATATAACTCATTTAGACAATTGCATAATAAAATATGTCACTGTCTCTTTCACCTTTGTGGTATTCTAAACGAAAATTATAATCTTTTGCAACTAAATATTTTGGATAAATAACTTTCTATTCAAACAATTTAACATTAATCAATTAATATAAAAAAATAACAAAATAGAAAATTACCAAGATCTTACAACAAACAAAATGCATGCAATTTTCCTATGGTGACAGGCATGTTTACCGATCGTGAAAGCACTGAAAATGCATATCATATGCTGCACGAAAAAGGATACACAAAAGATGAAATCAATGTAATAATGTCGGATGATACCCGGGAAAATCATTATTCCGATGATAATGACCATACCGAACTTGGGAGTAAAGCTGCAGAGGGTGCTGGTACAGGTTCTGCTATTGGTGGTACTATTGGGGCAATTGTTTGTGTAGTAGCAGCGATTGGTACTAGCTTAGTGATTCCTGGTCTTGGATTAGTAATTGCAGGGCCAATAGCAGCTGGACTAGCAGGTGCTGGTGCTGGCGGTATTACTGGTGGTGTGATTGGTGGTGTGATTGGCTCGGGCATACCAGAAGAAAGCATAAAGCTATACGAGTCGGGTATCAAAGAAGGTAATGTGGTGCTAGGCGTTCATCCGCATCATGAAGCAGATGCTGACTATTTTGAACATCATTGGCATACAGAACAGGTACAAGCTATGCATAATTAGGCCTTTTCTAATTTTCTGGTATATATTTTAATGAGGTAATTTTTAATTGGTACAAATTTATTTAAGATGAAAATATACAATTACTTACAGTAACGCTCCTTTCTTTTATGGTAAGCTCATGCAGTGTTATCGGCACCATTTTTAAAACAGGTGTAGGCGTGGGTATTTTTATTGCAATTGTTGTGGTGGTAGTTATTGTAGCTATAGCCATGAGGGCAGGTAAAGACAAATCGTAATTACTATTCAATATTAAAAAAAGTATACATGCAAAACAAATCAAATTTTGCGTCATCTAATGGCTCTCAAAAGGCCAATGCTGTGAAAAAAAATGTCATGCAATCTTCTCAACCTTGCTGGCCGTAGGTTGTATTTCATGGTCTTGGCGTACGGCTTTGCCTACGCCATTTCACTAAATATACCATTTTCTTCCCGTCAAATAACGGTCACAGGTAAAGGCAGGACCAGTTACATCTGCAATACGGTAGCGGGCAATTTTGTTGGCTTAAAAAGCTTGATTAATTTATATTTGATGTAGCAAATGTTACTTGGATAGGAACAGCGTAGGCAAAGCCGTACGCTGAGAGCGAGGGTGATAAACTACGCTGAGACGGGTGAAAAGTGAATAGTGAATGGTGAAAAATGAAAAGGGATCCCGATTGTTATCGAGAGTAAAGAGTGAAAAGACAATGTTTGATTAATTTATATTTGATGTAGCAAATGCTACTTTTATTGGAACAGCTTAGGTAAAGGCTTACGCAGAGAGCGAGGGTGAAAAACTACGCTGAGTGGGATTAAATCGTTTTATCTATCTGCTTAATAGCCTTTTTGCAGGTGTAAAATCTTTAATTACTCTATCAATAAACAAAATACATTGTTCGTTAAAAAAATCAGTGCAATCTATATTTACTACATGCCCACAATTGGCAGCAATTATCAAATTGCTGTTAATTGGATTTTGTAGAATTAGCTTCTGTATAGCGGGTAGAAACATGGCATCTTCACTACCCATTAAGTATAAACATGGCATCGCATGCTTAGCTGATCGTAATTTTTTTAGTAATGGGTTTACTTGCGCAGATAAATTAAACCACCTGATAAATTCTTGTTGGGTTAATTTTTTTGCTTCTTGTATAAATACTTGCCGAGACTTTTTGTGGTTTTGCCTTGGCATAATGATATACGCAAAGAATCGATATAGCCACATGTAGGGAATAAACGATTTTGAAAGCATACCAAAGCGCATCAGTATTTGTGAGCGTACATTTAGTCGCATAATTGCACCTGCCATCGTTAAACTATCTACACGATGTGGATGCTTATCAGCTAATTGCCTGATAATGATAGTACCTAAAGAAATACCTACAAAATGAGACGTTTGAATACCTAAATGATTGATAACATCAATAATATCTTCGACTACTTCATTAAACGATAATGAACTAGTGGTGGGTTTGTGTTTAGAATGACCATGCCCTCTTAGGTCAATTAGCAATACATTATAATGCTCACTAAAAGCTTTAATTTGCCTATACCAAATAATTGAACTGCCACCAGCACCATGTATAAAAGTAACCCATTGGCTAGTGATTGGCTGTAAGTAAATATTATAATTAAGTAAGCTAGGGTTAGAATATTGACGCATAGTAAGGGATGAGATATTAAACTGACCAAGGTAGTAATTGTTTGGCTTGATAGTATTAATTAAAGATATTGTGCTATTGCTAACTTTTTCCTCTTTTAGCAACCTGCAACTTTGGTGGCTGTGGGTTTATCTTATACATTGCCTCCTATATCAACTAAAGCAATTAATTTTTGTTAGTATGTTTTATTGGTAATAAACGAACTGCATCTGTCATCCAGATTGCTTTGTTCCTCGCAAGGACGCGATTCAATTTCAATTATAAGCAAGTATGAACCTAAAACAAATTACAACACTGGGCGAACTCATAAAAAGTGGCTATAAATCACTGAGTATTAAAGAAGAAGTTCGTAAGAATTTAATAGAAAAAATTAGAAACAAAGAGAACGCATTTACAGGTATTTTGGGTTATGAAGACACTGTCATTCCTGATACGGAAAGGGCTTTGCTAAGTAGGCATAATATTTTGTTTTTGGGCTTGCGTGGACAAGCCAAAACACGTATGGCCAGGCAAATGGTAGATTTATTAGACGAATACATGCCAGTGGTAACTGGTAGCGAAATCAACGACGATCCCTTGAAGCCAATGAGCAAGTATGCCAAAGATATTATTGCAGAAAAAGGCGATGCAACACCCATAGAATGGGTACACAGAAGCGAACGTTATGGCGAAAAATTAGCGACACCAGATGTAAGTGTGGCAGATTTGATTGGTGATATTGATCCTATAAAAGCGGCCAACCTGCGTTTAAACTTTGCCGATGAACGCGTAATTCATTATGGCATTATTCCACGTAGTAACCGTTGCATATTTGTCATCAACGAATTGCCGGATTTACAAGCAAGAATTCAGGTATCGTTGTTTAATATTTTGCAGGAAGGTGATATTCAAATTCGCGGGTTTAAATTACGCATGCCTTTGGATATTTTGTTTGTATTTACGGCCAATCCTGAAGATTATACCAACCGTGGTAGCATTGTAACGCCGTTAAAAGATAGAATTGAAAGTCAGATTTTAACGCACTATCCTAAAACGTTAGAAACGAGTTTGGCTATTACGGAGCAAGAAGCCAATTTGCTAGATGCACAAAAGGATTTGGTAGATGTGAGTGATTTGGTAAAGCGCTTGATAGAACAAATTGCCTTTGAAGCGAGAACCAATGAGTATGTAGATAAGAAAAGTGGTGTGAGTGCCAGATTGACGATTGCAGCATTTGAAAATGCCGTAAGCAGTGCGGAACGGAGAGCCATTATCCATGCAGAAAAGCACACGCAAGTTTGGATTAGTGATTTAATGGGTATTATACCAAGCATTACAGGTAAAATAGAATTGGTATATGAAGGCGAGCAAGAAGGACCTTATCAAGTATCGGTTAATTTGCTAGAAAAGTCCATTAGAACGCAGTTTTTACAATATTTCCCTAATCCTGAGCAGGTGAAGAAAAAACGTGCTACTGGCAAAAAATCAGTAGAAGAGAAAGAACCAGAAAATCCATATAAACAAATTACGCGCTGGTTTGATGCGGGAAATCATTTGGATTTGTTTCTAGACATGATAGATGCGGATAAAATTGCCGAACTGTACAAAGTGGATGGTCTGTATGGCTTTGTAAAAAAACATTTTCACGCAGCGAATGATAAAGAAAATGCCTTGTTAATGGAATTTGTATTGCATGGATTGGCGTCATACTCATTAATTAGTAAGAAGACTATTGATGGTAAAATTGAGTTCAAAGATTT
>JAYWCY010000311.1:0-4791 GCA_043780175.1 Chitinophagales bacterium | reverse complement strand
AATTGTGCTTTTTATTTATAAATAAATTTGTAGTATCATTTTTATTAACTCAAATTGCCGCTCAAGAAGTCATTTTCACCTACAATTGTCACACATCACTAATTAAAAGGCATAAAAATCATGCCCAATATTATTGTTTTCAAATAGCCTATGTCCTGATAAAAGAAAACTCGCCCTACTTCCCACTATCACTGACTTCTGGCCAGTAATTTGCAGTCACATAATTACATTCAACACTCAAATAACGTACTTAAACCATTACCCAATTAGCAACTAACATCATTTGTTGCTAGTGACAAATACAATGACTATAACAATTCCATAAAAGTACATAAATACTTACGGCTGTACACATATCAATAGGTGTGGTAAAATCAATTACAAAAATAAAGTAGATTTAATCCAGATCAGCTCTTCTTTTGATCTTCTTTGTACATTACTTATCTATCAAGAAATGAAAGAAGCATGTTCATTAATGCAACTCTCTTATTGGTAAAAGCATGATCTGTTTGCCAAACATAATATTTGAAAAATGGCGGATTTAGATTTTCAATAGCTTCCGCAATTTTTTTATTTCTGTCATGTTCATCAAGCATAATAATTTGTTTCCCCTTTAATGGCTGTATATTTTTTTCTAAATTATAATAGTCATCTCTTTTAATGACTGGCTCAAATCTCTCTTTCAGAGATCCATTTAACACAAAATATTTACCCAATGTGTCAGGGTTTATATTAAAAGCAGTTAAATCTGTTCCTGTGAGCTGTCTTTTGTATTGATGATAAATATCCCAGCCTGATAATATAAAGGCCTTCTTTATTGTAGGCAATTGTTGAATTGCTTTTAAACAAACCCAACCGCCCATGCTATGTCCAAATAAAACAATATTTGAAGTGTCTATCTGCAATGAGTCCTGATATTTTTTACAAAAAGAAACAACATTGATGGCGTCATCTACACAGTTTTTAAAGCTAAATTTCCCTTGGCTTCCCCATGAACCACGGTAATCAAAATAGATAACATTCCAACCATGCGATCTCACAACTTGTGCTAAGTCAAGATTACGTTCATTGCCAGGATAACCGTGTAAGAGTAACAATGTTGGATGCTTTTGTGCACCGTTTGCTTTGTAAATAAATCCAGCCAAACGAGCATTAGCTGATGGAATAAAAAGTTCTGTTGAACCAGCAGGCGAGGTTCCGTTCCATGATAAGTCTCTTAAAACAATACTGTCAGATTGTGCAAATGTATTTGATGAAATAAAAAAAACAAATACAATAAAAAGACTTGTAAAAATTTTATTCATATCAAGTGTTTAGAAAATGTCGGGTATCAATCACCATACCGGTGGGTATTGCTTTTGGCAGGATATTCAATGAACATTTTGCCAAAAGCTATCGATGATTCATAAATGAATGATGAAGATAACTACAAAAACTGATAAGAACTCCTTCTGCACGAACGCGTAAAATAACCAAAAAAATAATGCAGATTTAATACACACTAGCCCTGCTTTTAGCAGTACTCATATTAGTAGCCATTTTTACGAGTTTAGGCTTAAGTTTTTTCAAGTCAACATATGAGGAAATTCTGTCTTCGCTGTCAACGTCACCCATTGCTTTTCTTTGCTCCATGTCTACTGTCAACCAATAACAGCCACAATTAAAAACTGAATAATCAGTATCTTTTTCATTTGAATGTACACCACTGTAATTGCCATTATCAAAAGCTATAACATAAAATTGTCCTTCTTTGAAAATTTTAAGATATGGCCTACATAGATTGCCAATATCACCCCAAACTGTAATTTTCTTACGAATTTCTTTACCTTTATAAATATCCATGATTTTAACTTCCATTGACATGGGTGTCGTTGCATTATAAATATCTTTAAAAGTCAAATATTTTATCACTTTTACTAAAGCCACTAGCGGTGTTCGTTTACACATTTTTAAAAAAGAGCAATAGTAGCCACAGTCACAAGCAAATATTTTAGTAAAACTAAATCCAATGACCAAAAACAATATATAAATCGTATTGCCATATAAACATTACCAAAAAAGGTTACAGCAAAAAAAATCTCATCAACTAGTGATAAGATAATGGTGTATTTACGTGGAGAATAGCGGGTTCGAACCGCTGACCTCTTGCATGCCATGCAAGCGCTCTACCAACTGAGCTAATTCCCCAAAGGATTGCAAATGTATCGTTTCAAGACATTTGTACCCAAAATAAATTATTGGCTTTCTTCAGTAGCCATATTTACTCTATATTCTTTTATCTGCGTTTCAAAATCAATAACCGATAAGGCATCTTTAATGTCAAAATCACCAATTTTTGTTCTGCACAGACTACTCATATACCCGCCTACCCCTAATGCCGCACCAAAATCATTTGCCAAACTTCTAATATAAGTACCAGTAGAACAAGCTACTTTAAAATGTACTATTGGCATATCTATTTTTACAATATCAAACGCATAAATAGTTACTGGCCTTGCAGCTACTTCTACTACAATACCTTGCCTTGCAGATTCATATAAGCGCCTACCATCTTTTTTTATAGCAGAATGTTGTGGCGGCATTTGTAAAATATCGCCTGTAAATTGTTGGGTTGTTGCAATAATAGTTGCCTCAGTAAGGTGTGTGGTATCCTTAAAATTCTCTGGTACGGTTTCTAAATCAAAGCTTGGGGTAGTACTGCCTAAGGTAATGGTGCCTGTATATTCTTTAGGCATACCCATGTACTCATTAATTTTTTTAGTAAATTTTCCGGTACAAACAATTAATAAGCCTGTAGCTAGCGGGTCTAAAGTACCTGCATGACCAACTTTTTTTACCTTAGTCAAATAACGTACTTTACTTACCACATTAAAGCTTGTCCATGTGAGTGGTTTATTAAATAGTAACAGTTTCCCTTGGCTAAATTCTTCTATTGGCTGCATTGGGCAAATGTAAGCATCTACTTTGCAAAAAACTTTTAGGAGAAAAGCAAAGGCGTAATGATATATTTGTTTTACATCTTTTATTTAAAATGAATAAATACTCTAAGCAAACAAGAATTTTAACAGCAGTTGATTGTATTATATTTGGTTTTGATGGCGCAGAATTGAAGCTTTTGGTCATTAAAAGAGCTTTTGAACCTCAAAAAGGCAATTGGAGTTTGATGGGGGGGTTTGTGCAGGCAACTGAAAGTTTTGATGAAGCTGCGGCTAGAGTTTTAAAGCAATTAACTGGACTTGAAGGTGTGTATCTTGAACAATTATATGCGTTTGGTCAGCATGACCGTGACCCGCTGGAAAGAACAATATCAATTGCCTACTTCTCGCTATTAGACATTAATAAATATGAAAAGCAAATTAGCGAAGATTTTCATGCCGAATGGGTGCCTTTAAAACACATACCAGATTTAATTTTTGACCATCCTACCATGATACAAATGGCTAGAGAAAGATTGCAATACAAGGCGGCATTACATCCCATTTTATTTGAATTACTGCCTCTAAAATTTACTTTGCCACAACTACAAAGTTTGTACGAGGGTGTATATGATACAGAATTTGATAAACGAAATTTTAGCCGTAAAGTATTATCAACAGGCTTGCTAATTAAACAAAAAGA
Source organism: Chitinophagales bacterium (assembly GCA_043780175.1). GTDB lineage: Bacteria > Bacteroidota > Bacteroidia > Chitinophagales > Chitinophagaceae > Parasediminibacterium. Next base: position 1,173 of record JAYWCY010000311.1, on the reverse strand, counting down.
AAAAGAAAGAGAAAGTTCTAAAAAAGGCGCTTTTTACTACAAGCTTAACAAGCGCAGCTACAAGGCAAATTTTCAAGCATTTTTAAATATTATACCCAACTCACACAAATTAAAGTAGGCTTTCCATTATTTTTTTTGCCATTTATCATTAAAAAAGAAATTTTTATGAATTAAAATTTTTTTTGACTGATTTTTAAGTGTTAATTTGACACCTATTGTTTAAATGTTTGAAATAAGTCTATTGTAAAAAAGGCGACTTTCACACTGTCATTGAAAAAAATACTACATGAAAGAGAATTTTGTAATTGGGGTTGATTACGGTACTGATAGCGTACGATCGATTATTGTAAACGCTGCGAACGGTTTAGAGCTCGCTTCTTCTACATTTTATTATCCCCGTTGGAAAAAGGGCTTGTACTGCAATGCTGCCACGCAACAATTTCGCCAACACCCTTTAGACTATGTTGAAGGGTTAGAATTTACGATTAAAGATTGTATTGCAAAAGTAGGAAGTGCTGTTGCAGCAAATGTTAGAGCTATTTCAGTAGATACAACTGGTTCTACACCAATAGCTGTAAATGAAGCTGGTACACCTTTGGCTCTACTGCCAGAATTTGCTGAAAATCCACATGCTATGTTTGTGCTTTGGAAAGATCATACAAGCATTGGCGAAGCCGCAGAAATAAATGAACATGCAACCGAATTTGCTACCAACTACTTGCAATTTGTTGGTGGCATTTATAGTAGTGAATGGTTTTGGGCTAAATTATTAAGAATCTTACGTGTAGATGACAATGTACGAAAAGCTTGTTATTCTTGGATAGAACATTGCGACTGGATACCTTTTTTATTAACAGGTGGCAGCAATGTAAATGAGATTAAAATAGGCGTTTGTGCCGCAGGTCACAAAGCATTATGGAACGATAGTTTTGGTGGCTTACCGCCAAATGATTTCTTCGCTTCATTGGATCCATTGCTAGATGGGTTTACCAATAGATTATTCAACAAAACATATACATCAGATCAAGCTGCTGGCATTATCAGTGCAGATTGGGCGACTCGTTTGGGGCTACCTAGTGATGTAACCATTGGTATTGGTGCATTTGATTGCCATATGGGTGCAGTTGGTGGTCAAATTGAACCCTATTATCTAAGTAAAGTCATGGGTACTTC
>JAYWCY010000310.1:0-14151 GCA_043780175.1 Chitinophagales bacterium | reverse complement strand
GTAATAGTTGTAGGAAATTGATTGCTTATGTTAATCAGTATTTGAATGGTTTTTTGTACATCCTGTATTTCATTCAAATCGTCTAAAGGGCGTCCTAATATCCAACGCAAATAGTCTCTACCATCATTGGTTTGGGTAAAGTTTAAATAGTGAAAAACTGATTGTTCTTCATCACTATGAAAAATAGAAAGATCCTGTAAGGTGGTTTTGTCTATTTGCATATTAGTTTTAGGTTACTGTATTGAAATTGTTAGATGCATGATACAGATAGTCAAGATACAAGAATTCCTCTTTTCCATAAAACTTGTTTCTAATGCCTAGCTTCCTAATTCACATATTAGTGTCTATCAAACAGTAAACGCTTACCTTTTGTTGACTCATCAAATACGCCATTTTTATAAGCTAAATGCCCGCTTACAAATGTGTGTGTAATGGTTGCGGGTACTGTAAAACCTTCTAAAGGGCTCCAACCACATTTGTACAGAATATTACTTTTTGCAATGGTTTCGGGCTGGTTCATATTTACCAAAACTAGATCTGCAAAATAGCCTTCTCTAATGTAACCACGTTCTTTAATTGCGAAGCACTTGGTCACATTATGGCTCATTTTTTCTACTAGTTTTTCAAGGCTTATTTTGCCTTCTTTTACATAATGTAACATCAATTGCAAGCTATGTTGTACCAATGGCAAGCCAGCATGTGCTTTCTCGTAAGGCTCACATTTTTCTGCCCAAGTGTGTGGTGCATGGTCGGTAGCAATGACATCCAATTTGTCATCTAGTAAGGCGTCCCATAATGCTGCCTTATTGTGCGGTGCTTTAATGGCTGGGTTACATTTTATTTGGTTGCCCAATAAAGGGTAATCGTCACTTGTAAAATGTAAATGATGTACACACACTTCTGCTGTAATGCGTTTATCTTCTAGTGCAATCATATTGCCAAATAACTGTAATTCTTTGGCTGTAGTGATGTGTAAAATATGTAAGCGGCTATTGTATTTTTTTGCAAATTGAATAGCTTTAAAGGATGATTCAAAGCAAGCTTCTTCGTTACGAATAATGGGATGGTCAGAAGGTTCTAATATTGCTTTTTGACTTTTTAAATTAGCCAAATTTGCTTTAACAATGCTTTCTTCTTCGCAATGTGTGGCTATTAATAATTCGCTGCCTTCAAATACACTTTCAAGAACCAATGGGCTATCTACCAATAAATTACCTGTAGAACTACCCATAAATACTTTTACGCCACACACTTCATTTTTCTTAGCGTTGGTTTTTAAAATTTCCTCCAAGTTATCCTTTGATGTGCCCATGTAAAACGAATAATTAGCTAAAGCAGTTTGATTACCTATTTCGTATTTCTGCTCAAGTAATGCTTGGGTAAACACTGGTGGATTGGTATTTGGCATTTCCATAAAGCTGGTTACACCACCTGCTACTGCAGCTTTTGCTTCTGTGTAAATATTGGCTTTGTGGGTTAAGCCTGGCTCACGAAAATGCACTTGATCATCAATACAACCAGGCAATAAATATTGGTTACTACCATCTATTTCAATTACCGCTTCTGAAGTGCTGATATTGGCTGCAATTTTTGCAATACGTTGGTTTTTAATCAATATATCGCCATTAAACTGTATGCCTTCGTTTACAATTGTTGTATTTTTTATAAGATATGTTGCCATTATGTTGATTTAAATTTGATGACAAGATTAAGCAATATATGGTACTTATTACCAATAAAAAACGCCTAGCAAAAATGCTAGGCGCTTTTTATTTATCGTGTAATTTTTAAACTATCTAATTCGTATTCGGTAATGGTTGGCCGCTGGTTATTTTTCATTTTTATCACCATCAGCTCACCAACTTTTTCGGCATCTCCTTTTGATGAAAAGGCCTTTCTACCGGCCATTGATGGAATAATATCTTGCGAGATATAAATGGAATCTTTTACATATATATCGTAACCCCAGCCTGTACTATTTTGTTTTGTTTTTACAACAATCGCATTCTTTTTACTTTTATTATATTGTGTAATAGCAAATACGACTAAAGAAAATAGAAACAGAATATATACCCAATTTTTCTTAATCATTTGCGTTGTAAGTTGCATTTGGTTGAAACTCTTCGATATCATCGAATGGTAATCCAGTAGCTCTACCAGTACTTACAAAGCCACGGCCTTTAATAGTAAAGGCTACCGCGCCAGAACGACCAGCACGCTCAAAATCGTGTTTACGACCCCATCTATCACTTGCAAAATCATACTCCCAAGTTTTAAGGGTTAATCCGCCATTTTCGCCTACTGCCAAGTAACCCTTATCGGCAATTACAAATGCAACAGCATTGGTACGAATGATATCTGTATAGTCATCATCAAAATTATCAGTACTTACATTTGTTAATTTATTTAGAGCTGTCCAAGGATTTGTTGCATTATTTGGATCGTACATATAAAAGTCATTCAAATTTGAACTGCTACTAGCACCCGTTAATAAATAAGCTTTGTTGTTGTACACAAATGCTACAGCACCAGAGCGTTTTGAACCTGGGCTTGCAATTTCTGCTTGCCAAGTATCATTTACTGGATTATAAGAATACATATCTTTTTGTGTACTTCCATTATAACCACAAGTTACAAATCCTTTTTGCACACTGCCCACTGTTAAGGTAAATGCAGTAGCATCGTAACGGCCATCGTTGTTACCTGTACCAGCATTTGCTGGCTCGGGGAAATTTGCTTTAGCAGTCCAAGTATTGCTAGCTGGATCATATTGCCAGTTATCTTTTAAACGGACATTGCCATCGTAGCCGGTAGTAATATAACCTTTACCATTTACCGAAAACCCTACTGCTGAGTTGCGTGCCACACCAGCGAAGGTTGCTTTTAAAGTCCAAGTATTGTTGTCTGCACGATACGCCCACATGTCCTTGTAACGATCAGTCCCGTTATAGCCTGTAGCTATATATGCCGTATCGCCAATAACAAAAGAAGCCGCTTTATAACGCGCATCACCGTTTAATTGTGAAAGTGTCACCCAGTTACCAACTAAGTCGGTAGAACTAGACCCTTTAGAACAAGAGATTGCTAGTAAAATAACACTAGCTGGTAAGAAAAAAAAGTACTTTAATTGCTTCATGATCAGTTAAAATTTTGCTGAAATTATTAGTAGGCTTGCCAATGAAATAGTTAAAATGGATTTTTAAATAGTATTTGTAGATGAATAGTTTCATTTTGTCTACTAACTATTAAAAATCATAACACCTATATTTGCAAACGGGCTGCAAAATAAGGGAAATATTTATTTCGGTATGATGTAACTACTAATAGACAAAATTAGTCATTGTATCGGGTAAAACCATTTATTTATCCATACTAACAATTTTGTAACAGCACCGAAGCCTAACATTGTACATTGTATTATCAATAGCATTGATAGTTTTAAAAAGCATAAAAAGCCAAAATGCAGCAGAAATTTTCCATCTTTATTTTACTGTCACTAGTTATCGGTTCTATAGCCTGCAAAAAGGTTGATATTCAATTTGGTAATGACTTCATAGACGGTAGCAATACACAAATTATTAAAGTAGACACTTTTAATGTAGCAATGTCTACTGTATTTGTTGATTCATTTGCCACATCTGGCCTTGGCACTACACTATTAGGTGGGTATAAAGATCCGATTTTTGGTACTGTATCTACGCAAACTTATTTTGAGGTGGCACCTCCTGCATACCAAGATATTTACGACAATGTATTGTTTGATTCTTTAACACTAATTTTAAAACTTAACAAAAAATTTTATGGCGATAGTACTAAGTTGTTACATATCGATGTATCAAGAGTAACTGATATTATTCAACCCTTTGATAACGGTCCTAGTTTGTATAATGTAGATACTTTTGGTGTAGCACCTACGGTTTTAGGCTCCAAAGATGTGATTATTAAGCCCACACAAAATGATACTGTTTATATAAAATTAGACCCAGCTTTGGGTCTAGAGTTGATGAATAAATTTATTGCAAAAAGCGATACTGTCAAAACAGCTAGTGTTTTTCTAAACTATTTTAGAGGTCTTAGAATAAGTAGTAATAATAGCAGTAGTATGGTGCTGGGCTGCAGTGATAGTGCAATTATGCGAATACAATACAGAAAAAAAGACTTATACCTAAGTAATTATAATATCGATTTTTCATTAACCAACAAATCCTTACATTTTACCAATATTAAAATTGACAGAAACACAGGGTCGGCAAAATTGCAAACTTTGGGTAATGGACCTGGTCAAGTAAAAGAAATAGATAGTAAATTAACTAATAATGTCGCATATTGCCAAGCAGCAACTAGTTCTATTGTAAAATTGAGATTTCCTTCAATACGAGAACTTTTGAAAGCACCAAATTATGCTAAAATATTAAGTGCCAGACTGATTATTAGACCAATATCTGGAACTTATGATAGAACATTTTACTTGCCCCCAAAACTTCGATTGTCTACAACAACTGCCTTAAATTTTATTGGTACCGATTTAACAGCTGTGGGTGCAACAGGATCACCAGTAACGCAAACGGGTAATTTATTTACAGATTATGCATATGGCGTGAGTACTGCTTATACGTACGATGTAACGAATTATATAAAATATGCACTAACAGATATTGATCCTAACAGTAGAAACGGCTTATTGCTGTCACAGCCCTATGGCGATTATCAAACTACATTTAGTAGAGCTGCCTTTGGAAGTATGTTAAATAATGTACCAAATAGTAAAATTGAATTGCAAATTTATTATGCTTATGTACAATAAAATGTTGCTAGCGGTTTAAGCATTTTTTTAATCATTCTATTAGAATACACACATGAAAATAAAAATATTAGTTAGTTTGGTTCTAACTCTATTTGTAACTAAGTCTGCTTTTTGTCAAAATAATGCATCACCATATTCAATTATAGGTATTGGTGATATTGAAAAAAGTTATTTTGATAGAACGAGTAGTATGGGTCATACGGGTTTGGCATTGGCTTCAGATCCAACCAACCGTTTTTTATATCATGCAAATCCAGCATCTTACAGTGGCTTGCAAGACAAATTTTTTAATTTTGAGGCAACTGCTAGGTACAAAGGTGTTAGTTATGCTGGTTCGCCTATTGGAAATGCATCATCTTCGCAATCATCAGACTTGCAATTTAAAAAGCTAGTAGTAGCTATTAAAATAAAACCAAAATGGGGTGCAGCAATTGGTATTTTACCGTTCAGTACCTCTAACTACTCTTTTTATAGCAATAAAACAGTACAAGGTGCAAGTATTACAATTCCTACTTATAACGAAGGTAATGGCAGTATTAACCAATTTTTTATAGCTAATAGTTATAAAATAAATAAGCATTTATCTATAGGTATACACACTGCTTACTTGTTTGGTCAATTGCGCCAAAAAGAAACCTTACTTACTAGCATTAGTGATAGTACATTGGTTACAGATAGAAATATTTTGTTAGGTAATTTTTACTTCAAAGGAGGGCTTCAGTTTCAAACAAAAATTAATAGTAAATGGCAGTTATTGGCTGGTGCAACTGGATCGTTAAAGACAGCTTTAAAGGCCAACTATCAGCTAAAAGTAACAGATGGTAATACTGCATTAATAAGTAATAATCAATATAAAAACACATACTTTAATTTGCCAATTATGTATGCGGGTGGTTTAGCGGCCAAGTTGAAAGATAAGTACACTTTCGCTGCAGATTACAGCTATCAAAATTGGACTGGCTCAAACACAAACTTTGCTGGCTTGGGCTATCAACTAGTGAATAGCAGTAAATATTCTGTAGGGTTTGAATATTCTAAAAAAATAAACTTTAGAGATTATCAAGGCAATATTTTAAGTGCAGAAAAATATTTTTTACAAACAGGGCTTTTTTATACAGATTCTTACCTAAGAATTTATGGTCAACAATTAACAGATTATGGTTTTACGTTTGGTGGTGGGTTTAACTCGCTTAAAAGTAATTTAGGGCTACAATTAGGTATAGAAATTGGTAGACGGGGTACCAAAGACTTAGGTTTGATACAAGAAACTTACACGCAATTGCATGCAACATTTGTATATAGAGATTTTTGGCGTGTAAAGGTGAAACGTTACAACTAATATTTACAAAGACATATAAAAAAAGAATCCAATTTGGATTCCTTTTTTATATGAAACGTGCCCTAGTTATTCAGCTTCTAACTCTGCAATTAAGCTTTTTACTTTGCCTTCAATAAAATCCCTCACTTCGTTAAATTCTTTTGGTTCCATATGTTTTGGATCAGGAATTACCCAATCTACAAAGCGTTTTGCAGGCATCCAAGGGCAAGCATCGCCACAACCCATGGTAACTACTGCGTCAAATGGTGCGTACGCTTTTACTTCTTCCAGGCTTTTGCTGTCGTGACTAGATAAGTCGTAACCAAGTTCTTTCATAGCTGAAATAGCCTTTGGATTCACAATGCCGCTTGGTTTACTGCCAGCACTATAAGCTTCAAACTTATCTTTACCATTAATAATGGCAAATGCTTGACTCATTTGGCTGCGGTTACTGTTTTCAATACAAACAAATAAGAGTTTCTTTTTCATACTTGTAATTTATGTGCAGAAATATATCTGCTATTTTTAGTGTAATAATTTATTAAAACCAACGGCCGCTAGCATGCCAATAGTTGGGCCAAATAGGTATATCCATAAAGTGGATATATGGCCAGATACTAATGCTGGTGTCAATGAGCGAATAGGATTCATGCTTGCACCACTAATAGGCCCAGCAAACATGGCTTCCAGCAAAACAACTGAACCTATAGCAATACCAGCAAATAAGCCTTGTTCTTTTGAGCCTTTTGCTACTTTTAAAACTACCAACATTAATAAAAAACTAAGGATTATTTCCAATATAAATGATTGCATCAGATCATTTTTTGGTAATGATGCACCAAGGAAAATAGATGTGGGAAATAAGAATTTCAATAATAAACTAGCACTAATCGCTCCAACAAATTGACTAGTTATATATGGTATTACTTCCTTTAAAGGGAAGTTTTTATTCACAGTAAAGGCAATTGTCACTGCGGGGTTAAAATGTGCACCAGAAGTTTCGCCCAGCGCATAAATTAATGACATTACAATTAAGCCCCAAGTAATAGCGATACCTACATGTGTTACGCTGCCATTGGTTGTTTCATCAATAACCATTGCGCCTGTACCACAAAACATCATAATGAATGTGCCAATAAATTCTGAATAGTACTTTTTCATTTTTGATTAATTAGCAGCAGCCTGAACCCGGTACGCAATAATTATCTGAAGGTTTTTCTGCATACACCGTAATGCTGAAAATTCCGATGTTACCAGATTTAAAATTGGCCAACGCTTCTTCACTCAAATAATTTTTTAAAATATCATCTGGAACAACGATTGTTTTTTCTTTCTGTATAATAATATTCTTAAAGCCATTCGCTTCTATTAGTTCTAAATACACTTGTTTCTGTATAGCACCAGCTACACAGCCAGCATACATTTCGGCATCTTTACGTAAGGCATCAGGTAATACACCTACCAATACCACATCAGAAATACTGAAGTGCCCCCCTGGTTTTAATACCCTAAATATCTCTTTAAAAACACCATTTTTATTCGGTACCAAATTTAATACGCAGTTACTTACAATAACGTCAGCAATATTAGCGGTAACTGGCATGTGTTCTATATCACCATGACGAAATTCTACATTATTAAAACCACGTACTTCTGCATTGTTGCGTGCTTTTTCAATCATTGCTGGTGTAAAATCTATACCAATTACTTTACCTGCTGCGCCAGTTTCCGAACGCGCAATAAATGCATCATTACCAGCACCGCTGCCTAAATCAATCACTACATTACCAGCTTTTATGTTAGCAAATTGGGTGGGTAATCCACAACCTAAACCTAAGTCAGCATCTGCATGGTAGCCTTCTAATTGGGAGTAATCATCACTCATTATATTATACACTTCTGTGCTACAACCACCCGCACCGCAACATGATGTTTGGTTTATTTCTTTGCTCTGCAAAGCAATTTCACTGTATTTCTGACGAACAATATCTTTTAATTCAATATCTGATTGCATAAAATATCAATTTAAATCTGTTTGAATAAGTATGATTTAGCAACAATTCTGGTTGCTAGTTTCTAATGTGCTAAATAACGTTGTAAATTGGGATTTAAAGGCACTAAATGCTGCCCAATTGATGCAATAGCAACTTTTAGCACCATCAATTGTCCCTTGTATTAAACCAGCTTCTTTCAATGCTTTTAGATGTTGACTTACAGTGGCTTGTGCTAATGGGAGTACCTCTACGATCTCGCCACAAATACAGGCTTTTTTTGTAGCTAATATTTTTAAAATCGTAATACGTGCAGGGTGACTGAAGGCTTTTGCAAAAGCTGCTAAGTTTTGCTCTGCTTGAGTGAATTCTGATGACTTATCAATAGACATATTTGTACTATCGTTTTAATACGATAAAGCAAATATAGTGGAAGTTTCTATTAAATCGTATTTTTACGATAAATTTTTTTATAAAAGAGCCTCGTTTTTAAAACGAGGCTCTTAAACAAGTTAATCTTTATAAATATTCTCTATTGCTGCCGTACATTTTTCCATCACTACTTTGCGTTTCAAGCTTAGTTTTGGTGTCATCTCGCCAGTTTCAACGCTCCATTCTTGCGGTAGCAATTCAAACTTTTTCACTTGTTCTACGTGGTTAAAAAATTCGTTGAATTCGTTGATTATCGATTGGTATTTTTCTAAAACTGCTGTTTGTTTAATGGCTTCTGCATTGCTAATAAAAGGTATTTCTTTGTGCAACATCCAAGCTTTTAAATGTATGAACGACGGTATAATTAATGCGCCTACAAACTTACGTTCGCTACCTACTATCATTATTTGCTCTATAAAAGGGCTTTCTTTAAACTTATTCTCAATGGGTTGCGGCGCGACGTATTTACCACCACTAGTTTTAAATAATTCTTTTTTACGGTCAGTAATTTTTAAAAATTTATTATCAATCCATACACCGATATCGCCAGTATGTAACCAGCCATCAATAACAGTTTCTGCGGTTAAATCTGGTCGTTTAAAATAGCCTTCCATAACGCTTGGACCAGCTACCAAAATCTCGCCATCTTCTGCCAGCTTTACCTCAATACCATTAATTGGTGGGCCAACGGTGCCAAATTTTGTTCCTCCTTTTTCTTTGCGGTTAACACAAATAACTGGGCTGTTTTCTGTAGGGCCATACCCTTCGTAAACTGGAATTTTGCCAGCATTAAAAATGCGTAACAATTTTACCTGACAAGCCGCACCACCAGTAACTATAAAGCTGATATTACCACCTAAGGCTTCTCGCCATTTTTTGAAAATAAGTTTATTAGCAATCGCTAATTGTATATTGTACCAAGTGCCACCGCCTTCTAGATTATCATATTTTTCGGCAATGCTTACTGCCCAGTAAAATAATGCTTTTTTAATACCAGTTAGTTGGCTACCTGTTGTCATTATTTTTTCAAAAACTTTCTCCAATAAGCGAGGTACTGTGGTAAAGCCATCGGGTTTAATTTCTTTTAAATTATCCCCAATGGTTTCTAAACTTTCGGCATAATAAATACCAATGCCACTGTACAAATAAATGTAAGTAACCATTTTTTCAAAGATGTGATTAAGCGGTAAAAAGCTTAATACTTTGCTTTGTGGTGCATCTTCAAATGGGAAACTCTCTTTACTGAGTCTGACATTGCTAAAAATATTGTTATGACTAAGTAAAACGCCTTTAGGTACACCAGTGGTGCCAGAAGTGTAAATAATTGTGGCTATTTGCGAGGTAGGGATGCCAGCTTTTACAGTGGCCACTTGCTGTAATAATGTGTCATTAGCAGCGTCAGTAAGTTGGCTCCAATGCTTGCTGTCATCAATCTTATCAAAGCTATAAATACCTTGTATTGATGGCACTTTAGGTGCAACAGCTTGTACTTTGTTCAGCATTTCTTGATTGCTTACAAATACATATTTTACTTGTGCATCGTTAAAAATAAATTCTATCTCACTAGGATTTGTGGTTGGGTAAATGGGCACTAAAATAATACCTATTTGCTGTGCAGCTAAATCTGTAAAAAGCCATTCTGGTCTATTGTTGCTGATTATTGCAATTTTATCGCTGCCCTCGGCAGTCATATCTTTACCACTTAAGCCAAGGCTTAATAAACCTGCACTAAGATTATTTACGATAGTTTGAACCTGCTGGGTGCTATAGGTAACCCATTCGCCATTTTGCTTGGCGCCAAACATATCTGGCTTAGGAAATTTTTGTAGTTGCAACTCAATACAATCAAACAAACGCATTTTTTCATTCATGGCACTATCATTAAATCGTTAGGGGTATATAGCAATAAGTATTTAAAGTTATCTCAAGATAGGTGTAAAAATAGACAAGATTCAAGTTACATGCAAACTGATTGCCTGTAACTTGAATCTTGTTTATGTAACTTTTGAATCTAATTATAAATATTTGTCGCCTTTACTACGTTTTACTTCTGCAACATATTCTTTAATGGCTTGTTCTTTTTCTTTTTTGCAAATCATCAATGCGTCTTTGGTATCAATAATTACAAAATCATCTAATCCTTGTAGCACCAACAATTTATCAGACGGAGCACTAATCATACATTTAGTTGCATCAATAATAATGGTGTTGTTGCTAGCTACCGCATTGCCTAAATAATCTTTTTCAAGGTTATCGTAAGCGCTTGTCCAAGTGCCCAAATCGCTCCAACCAAACGAGGAAGGAATTACGTAAACATTCTCTGCTTTTTCCATTAAAGCTACATCTATTGCTACACTTTTACACAAAGGATAAATACGTTCAATGGCTTCTTTTTCGTTGGGTGTATTTAAGTTGTCTTTTTCAGTATCAAATAGTTCAAATGTATCAGTATCGTACTTTTCAAATGCGTCGATTACATCTTTTGCTTTCCAAATAAAAATGCCACCATTCCATAAAAAATCACCACTTTCTAAAAAGCTTTTGGCTATTTCAAGGCTAGGCTTTTCTGTAAATGTTTTTACTTTAAAAATGCCGTCGCCAGCATCATTTTGTTGATCAAATTGAATGTAACCATAACCTGTATTAGGATATGTTGGTTGAATGCCAAGTGTTACAAAGGCATTGTTATTGTCTACAAAATCAAGTGCTTTTAACGAAATATTTCTAAACGTTTCTGTATCCATAATCATGTGATCGCTTGGTGCCACTATCAACGATGCATTTGGATTTTGTTTTTGTAATTTAAAGGAAATATACGCAACGCAAGGTGCTGTATTTTTTCTGCTCGGTTCAGCAATAATGTTTTCTTTAGGAATATCTGGTAGTTGTTCTTCGCAAATGTGGCTGTATTCTGCAGCGGTAACTACAAAAATATTTTCTTTAGGAATAAAAGCTGCATAACGCTCAAAAGTCCATTGGATAAGGCTTTTGCCAGTGTTTAAAATATCTAGAAATTGCTTAGGATAGCCTACACGACTTTGTGGCCAAAATCGGCTGCCAATACCGCCAGCCATAATAGCTACATAGTGATTTGGGTTGTTCATGATAGAAAAAGTGATTTAGTGATCTCAAATATAAATGGATAAATGATTGACTGATAATTTTATTAGAAGGAATTTAAACACATAGAATAAGAGGTAGGAAAAGGTCACACAGAAATGCCTTTGTTTTTCTAGATATTTACTATACAGCTATTTGGTAAAATTTTACATAATACCTTCTTTTATTAAATCGTGTAAATGTAAAATACCTAAATAATGACCATTTTCTGTTACCACCAACTGGCTAATATCGTATAACGCAAAAACATCTAAGGCATCAACTGCCATGGTATTAGGTGCAATTGTTTTAGGGTTTTTAGTAAGGATATCAACCGCTGTAATGTATTCAATATTATTGTTATGTTCAAGCATGCGTCTCAAGTCGCCATCGGTAATAATACCTTGAATTGTATTTGCAGTGTCAACAACTGCTGTAACACCTAATCGCTTTTGTGTAATCTCTATAATGACTTCTTTTAAAGTTGCTGTTGGTAGCACTTTTGGAATAGGATTATTGACTATTAAATCACTTACTTTTAAGTATAAGCGTTTACCCAAATTACCGCCAGGATGATATTTGGCAAAGTCGGCATCTTTAAAGCCTTTTATCTCCATTAAGCATACTGCTAATACGTCACCCATTACCATTTGTGCTGTGGTACTTGTTGTTGGTGCTAAATTATTAGGGCAAGCCTCTTTATCAATCGTTGTATTAATGATATAATTAGAATGACTGGCCAAATAACTATTGGTGTTACCAACCATACCAATTAATATATTGCTAAAATTTTTAATAAATGGAACAATTGCTTTTATTTCAGGGCTTTCACCGCTTTTGCTAATAAGTAATACAATGTCATTTGTTTGAATCATGCCTAAATCACCATGTATTGCATCCGCTGCGTGCATAAACAATGCTGGTGTACCAGTTGAGTTAAATGTAGCTACTATTTTTTGCGCTACAATAGCACTTTTGCCAATACCGCTTACTACCAAGCGACCTTTGCATTTGTAAATAATATCTACTACTTTTTCAAAGTCTGCATCAATAAAATTGCCCAATGCAGCAATAGCAGTAGCTTCTACGGTAATGGTTTGTTTGGCTGTTTGTATAATATCCAAGTTCATGTATTGTAAAGGTAAGTTGCGCAAATGTAAAATGTTGATTGCATACGATTGCTGATATGTGTTGGCTAATATGATACATCAGCACAAAACCAACTACTTTTGTACAAATTATTAATAGTTGATAGAGAAACAAAAAATAAAGGACGAGGAACGTGCGGTATTGATTGGCTTGGTACAAAAAGATCAAACGCAAGAGCAAGTAGAAGAGTATTTGGACGAGTTAGCCTTTTTGGCAGAAACTGCCGGTGCTATTACTGTAAAACGCTTTACCCAAAAACTATTACGACCAGATAGTAAAAGCTTTGTGGGTAAGGGTAAGTTAGAAGAAATTAAAAATTATTTGGAGGGCAAAAATATTGGCTTGGTTGTGTTTGATGATGAGTTGACTGGTTCGCAAATTATCAATATCGAAACTGAACTTAAAACCAAAACACTAGATAGAAGTGATTTGATATTAGATATTTTTGCCCGGAGGGCTAGAACTGCACAGGCCAAAGTACAAGTGGAATTGGCCCAATATCAATATATTTTACCACGCTTAAAAGGTATGTGGAAGCACTTAGAAAGGCAAGGTGGTGGTATTGGTAGTCGTGGCCCTGGTGAAACCGAAATTGAAACCGATAGACGTATTGTAAAGGATAAAATATCGTTGTTGCGCAAAAGATTAAGTGAAATAGATAAGCAATCTTTTACCCAACGTAAAGAGCGTGGCGAATTTATTCGTGTGGCTTTGGTAGGTTATACCAATGTTGGTAAAAGTACCTTGATGACTTTATTAAGTAAAAGCGAAGTGTTTGCCGAAAACAAACTATTTGCAACACTTGATACGACAACCAGAAAAGTAGTTTTTGAAAATACGCCTTTTTTATTAAGCGACACAGTAGGCTTTATTAGAAAACTACCACACCACTTGGTAGAAAGTTTTAAAAGTACCCTAGATGAAGTGCGTGAAGCTGATATTTTGCTACACGTTGTAGATACATCACACTTGAAATACGAAGAGCAAATTGGGGTGGTAAATAAAACTTTGCAGGATTTAAAAGCATTTGAAAAGCCCATATTGACCATTTTTAATAAAATGGATTTGTACGAGCAGAAATATTTTGACGAATGGCTTGATGATAGTGTAAAAGAACAATTGCGGAAAGAATTAAAAGAACGATGGGAAGAAGAGACTAATAATAACTGTGTATTTATTTCTGCAATAGAGCGTCAAAATATCGATTTACTACGTGAAACTATTATGGAAAAAGTAAGAGAAATGTATGGTATTCGCTACCCATATAGAACCATTCATTTTTAGGATAATTGGTATGAGCGATAAAAAAATCACTTGGCATAAAATAGCTGAAAGTATTGCAGATATTGCTTTTCAAG
>JAYWCY010000309.1:0-2053 GCA_043780175.1 Chitinophagales bacterium | reverse complement strand
CTTACTGCTAGTGGTAATTTAACGTTTTGCACCGGCAGTAGCGTTGTATTTACCTCTAATATTAGCGATATACAATGGCAGAAAGATGGTAATGATATTGTTGGATTTACGGGTAATTCTTATACTGCCACACAAAGTGGTGTGTATAGAGCAATTGCTAAGGGACTTAACGGTTGTAATGGTATTTCTAATAGTTACACAGTAGTGGTTATTGCAACAAATGCAACGCCTACAGTTACCTTAACTGGGTCTAACAATATTTGTACAGGTAGTACTGCTATTTTAAATTCTAATGTGGGTAATGTGCAATGGCAAAAAGATGGTGTAGATATTTCTGGTGCGGTGTTTCAGTCTTATGTGGCAAGTGTGTCTGGTACTTATAGAGCTTATGTTACAGGCTCTTTAGGTTGCGGTGCAAATTATTCTAATGGTATTACTATTACTGTAAGTGGTTCTGTTTCTGTGCCTGTAATAAGTGCCGCTACAAGTCTTACTTTTTGCGATGGTAATAATGTGATTTTACAATCTAACGTACCAAACGTACAGTGGAAATTGAATGGCAATAATATAGGTTCGATAGGTACTGCTTTTTCTGCTACAGTAAGTGGCAGTTATACTGCGGTTGCATCCAATGGTACTTGTAGTGCCACGTCTAACACTTTAGTAGTTGTTGTTGTATTGCCAGGTGCCACACCAGTAATTACAGCATCTGGGCCAACTACTTTTTGTAATGGTAGTTCGGTATCTTTTACATCTAATGTAAGCAATGTGCAATGGCAAAAAGATGGTGTAGATATTAGCGGTGCTACATTTCAAGCTTATACAGCGGCTTTGCCAGGTGTATATAGAGCGTATCAGCCATCTAGCTTTTGTAGTAATACCTATTCTAATATTTTGGTAGCTACTGTAAATACACCTCCAACCGCGGCAGTTGTTTCAGCAATTGGCGCCACTAGTTTTTGTACTGGCGGGAATGTAACTTTAAGTTCAAATACATATCCTGTACAATGGCGCTTAAACGGTACAGATATTGGGTCATTAACATCTTCACCAGTAATTGTAAGTGCAACTGGTACTTATACTGCAGTAAAAGCGAGTGGTACTTGCACAGTGCTTTCAAATGCAATAGATGTAACTGTGAGTACACCTTCTGCTGCACCAGTAATTACAGCATCCACTTCTACTAATATTTGTGCAGGTAGTGTAGGTACATTAACATCAAGTGTTGGTGGTATTCAATGGCAAAAAGATGGTATAGATATTACTGGTGCCATATTTCAAGCATACAATGCTTCTGTTTCTGGTGTGTATAGGGCTTATGTGCCAGGCAGTGCTACCTGCGGTATTAATTATTCTAATGGCGTTACAGTTGTAGTGTCTACACCACCTGCTGCACCAACTGTAACCGCTAGTGGGTCGCTAAGCTTTTGTAGTGGCGGTAGTGTAACGCTAACATCTACTGGTACATCTGTATTTTGGCAAAAAGATGGCGTAAATATTAGTGCTAGTGCCACGCAAAGCATTAACATTGCTACCGCAGGTACTTATAGAGCGTATGTTGCTAGTGGTACTTGTGTCTCTTATTCAAGTCCATTTGTGGTAACAGTTAGCAGTTCGGTACCACCAGTAATTTCAGCAGTTAGTGGTAGTACTATTATCTGTGGTACCAATGGGTTGGCACTTACCTCATCCATTGCCGATGTACAATGGCAACTAAATGGTGTCAGTATTCCTACGGCTGCTGGTCAGTTTTATACTACGGCTGTTGCTGGTACTTACACAGTAGTTACTGTTGGTAGTTGTAGTATTGTTTCTAATAGCATTATATTATCTTCTGCCGCTGCGCCAATAGCACCTGTGATAAGTGCCAGTGGCAGTGTTAATTTATGTAGTGGAGGTACAGTTACTTTATCAGCATCAACAACACCAGTACAATGGGTAAAAGATAATGCAGATATTGGGGGTGCTACTACACAAACATTACTAGTAAATACTTCTGGTACTTATAGGGCTTATACTACGAATGGTACTTGTAAATCTACTTCTTCAAATA
>JAYWCY010000308.1:0-4907 GCA_043780175.1 Chitinophagales bacterium | reverse complement strand
AAAAGACCCAATCTTGAATGGCTAGTAAATAATGGCGTTATAGCTAACTATGATAATGTACCACGGGGATTTGTAAAAATAACAGTTGAACAATTTGATACAATTTTAAAATTTGCTTACTAATGAAAAGTATCGCTATCTGGCAAAAGCCAATAAATCAAAATGATGAAATTCTTTCAGAAGTAGAGCTGCATTTTAATTTGTGGAAAATACCTAACGGTACAAAGAAGCAAATTAAGTTTCTTGATATTGGTATTAAACTAGAAAAAACAATAAATACCGAGGTGCTTCGTATATATTTTCCTTTTCAAGTTGATTTAGCAAATTTTGAAGACATTGTAGATAAGTTTATACATAAGGCTGATTTAGTAAGTGCCATTTTCAATGAAAATTATAAAGTAGTTCAAAGTCCAATTAGCAAAATGTATGAAATTAAAGGAATAGACGATAAGCCTGTCTTTAATATCTACAAGACATCACGAGAGGATGTAGAGAATGAAAATAAATTTGATGGTACAATTTTTAATATAAAAGTACCTAAGTTAGATAAACCCATTTACTTTAGATTTAGGATTACTGGTGATTTTATAAGCTCTCTATGCTCAACATTCAAACCTACTAATGCGATACTTGAGAGTGCATTTTCAGAGATTGAGATGATTGATTTTAGAGTAAATGAAATTCGTGACCTAAATCAAACCCTGTTAGAATTAATAAAAAAGGAAACTATTTTTAAAATAAGAAAACAACATTTCTTCTTTATTTGTTCTAACGAAGAAGAAGTGATTGGAAATCATCTACCATATTTAAGTTGTCGAAATTTAGAAAATTATCGATGGAATGAATACGTAGGTCTTTAAAAATTACAAAATCAAATTTATTTAGCCTATCATTGGAAGGATAGCGATAAGGACAATGTGAATATATTAATTAAAACGAAGTATGAGAATAACAATTGGTTAACTATAATAAAATATATTCTAATTGCGTTTACGTTGAGTGTACCAGTAGAACTTTTTTGTAATTGGTTGTATGACTATTTAAAAGCTAAATAATGAAAGTTGTCTTATCTATAAAACCTGAATTTGCTAACAAAATATTTGACGGCTCAAAAAAGTTTGAATTCAGAAGGTCAATTTTTAAAAATGAAAATGTAAAGACCATTCTGGTTTATTCATCTTCACCAGTACAAAAGGTAATTGGAGAGTTTCAAATTGAGAAAATTATAAAACATGATTTAGAAACACTTTGGAACTTGACAAAAGAATTTTCAGGTATAACTGAAGAATATTTTTACGAATACTTTGCGGACAAACAACACGGCTTTGCCATAAAAATTAAAACAAAAACAAAGTATAAAACCCCAAGATCTTTAAGAGAGGATTACAATTTGGCGCCACCTCAATCATTTGCATACTATTTCTCTTAGTGGCGGGAGTCTTCACCCGCCATTAGGGAACACCTCATTCAAACCCGTCAGGCCTTTAAGACCTGACGGGTTTTTGTGAAGAAACAAACCGATAAAAAGTGAAAGCCTATTGCAAATTTGGCTTTTAAAAATCTGTACCAATCTTTTAAATCTGCGTCATCAGTGTTCCTATCAACTGACACACCAATCCTTCATTTACTGTATTTTCGCCGCTCATTTTGATACAAAAAATATATGAGCAAACCTGTTTTACACACTGTTTTATCTCCTCGCTTATTAGATATTTACGATTGTAACAATAGTATTGTGGTTATTATTGATGTGTTTCGTGCCACAAGTACCATTGCTACGGCTTTGTACAATGGTGCTGCACGCATTATTCCGGTAGATGCGGTAGATAAATGTATTGAAATAGGTAAGGCAACAGGCGGTATTACGGCTGGTGAACGTGATGGTAAAGTGATAGAAGGCTTGTCGTACGGCAATTCGCCTGCCGAATATCCACGCAGTTTTATTGAGGGCAAAACCTTGGTGCTAACCACTACCAATGGTACTAAACTATTGCACATGGCATTGCTAGCTGGTGCGGCAGAAGTGATTACAGGTTCTTTTCCTAATCTAAGTGCTGTATGCAATTACTTAATTGCGCAAGGCAAGCCTGTGATACTTGGCTGCTCTGGCTGGAAGGATAAATTTAATTTGGAAGATACTATGTTTGCCGGGGCAGTTATTAGTCGTGTAAAAAAACATTTTACCATCCATTGCGATAGCAGTTTAATGGCCGAAGAAATATATAATAAGCATAAAGATGATAGACTGGCTTTCATTAGACAATTAACACATTGGCACCGATTAGAAAAATTTGGCCTTGAAAAAGATTTAGAATATTGTGTTACAGAAGATATTGCCAATGTGTTGCCATTGTTTAAAAATGGCGATTTGATTGCTGGGTAGTTGTCTCTAAAAAATGTATAAAGGTGAGCCATAATTTAAAAGTAGCTCGCCTTTTTTGTAATAGTCGTTTTAAGCTTGTTAATAATCCTATCATTAATGGTAATGGTTATTATTGTAATGACAGGTTGGTTATATTTACGGCTACAATATTTATAAGCGTATGAATAAGTTGTTTGCAATTAGTTTTTTATCTATTATCAGTCTTTTAGCTACGGCTCAGGTAAAAAAGTCAGCAATTACCACCAAACCAGCAACGGCAGTGGTTACAGGCAGAAGCATTGCCATCACATTAACACCGTATAAGAATACTAAAATTTACTTAGGTAGCTATTTAGGGAAAAGCAAAACCTTGGTAGATTCTGCCATTGTAAACGATAAAAGTATTGGCGTTTTTAAGGGCAAAAAATTAACACCTGGTATCTATTTTATCGTATCACCACAGTATGCTATTCTGTTTGATATTATTATGGATGCAAAGCAACAATTTAGCATTGTTGCCGATACATTGAAGAAAGAAGAAGCCATCATTACAGGCTCTTACGAGAATGATTTGTTTAAAAAGTATTCTAACTATTCTGCGGTAAAAGGAAAACTGTTATCTGAGTTAAGTGCCAAATATTCAGTGGCAACAACAAAAGAAGATTCTACTAAGTTGCGTAACGAAATTATTAAAGAGAATAAGGACTTGCAAGGATTTAGAGATAATATGATTAAGCAAAATCCAAAATCTTTAATGGCTGCTTTGTTTAATGCATTAAAACAGCCCGATGTACCCGCTATTCCCATAGTAAATGGTAAGGCAGATTCATCTTATCCGTATCGTTATGTAAAAGACCATTTTTGGGATGATGTTGAGTTTAACGATGATAGATTGCTACGCACGCCTTTTTTTGAGCCTAAGCTAGATAACTATTTTAAAAATTATGTGTCGCCAGAGCCAGATAGCATTTACCCAGAAATAAAATATATATTACTATCTGCACGTACAGGCAAGGATATGTATCCGTACTTATTAACCAAGTTTACTAATAAATATATTAACCCAGAGTTTATGGGTCAGGATAGGGTATTCTTAAAAATATTCGAAGATTTTTATGCCAAAGGCGATACTACTTATTTAAATCCTGCTAGCCGTAAAACCATTATCGAAAGGGCATACAGCTTAATGGCCAATCAAATTGGTGGGCAAGCGCCTATATTAGATTTAACGGATACATTGGGTAAAACGGTGCCCTTGTATGGGCTAGATGCTAAGTTTACATTTGTGGCGTTTTGGGATCCAACTTGTGGGCATTGTAAAGAAGAAATTCCACGGGTAGATAGCATGTATAAAGCCAAATGGAAAGGACTAGGTGTAAAAGTCTATAGCGTAAATGTAAATGAGCCCAAGATGATAGATTTTAAACAGTTTTTGGCTGAGAAAAAAATCAGTAAAGACTGGGCAGAAGTGTATCAAACAAAAGCTGCTCGTGATGCAGAAATAGCAGCCAATCAGCCCAACTTTAGGCAGCTTTATGATATGTATAAAACGCCTACTTTTTATTTGTTAGATGATAAAAAGCGGATCATCGCCAAACAGCTTAGTCTAGAACAATTTGATGATTTAATAGCCGCGAAACTTAAAATAGATAAGCATTAGGTTGCCTATTAAATCTTATAACGGACCCCAAATTTTATACATGAGAAAAGCCTTTTTGTTGGTAATTACACTGCTAGTAACGCATTTGGTAAGTAAAAGTCAAACCTTGTTTACCTACGGTGGCAAGGCGGTAACCAAGCAGGAATTTTTAAAAGCATTTAATAAAAATCCAACACCTGATGCAGAACGAAAAAAAGCTTTGGATGAATACCTCACATTGTACATTAATTACAAACTAAAAGTGCAATCTGGCTACGATGAGAAATTGAATTATTTACCCGCGTTTCAATTAGAAAGTAACAACTTTAAGCAACAAATTGCAGAAAATATAATTAAAGAAGAGGTAGGAATAAAAACCTTAGTTGAGGAAGCATTTACACGTAGTCAAAAAGATATTGATGCGGCACAAATTTTTATACAAGTAGCACCTAATGCCGATACAGTAAAAGCTTTTCAGCAAATACAAGAGGCCTATAAAGCGTTATTAGCGGGTGCCGATTTTAACGAACTAGCAGCTAAGTTTTCTAGTGATGAAGCCACGAAGCAAGCAAAAGGTGATCTTGGTTATATCACAGCATTTACACTTCAATATGCGTTTGAGAATCAAATTTATGCCTTGCCAGTAAATGGGTTTTCAAAACCATATCATAGCAGTTTCGGCTACCATATTTTTAAAAATATTAGCGAAAGACCAGCCCTTGGTAAACGTAAAATAGCGCAACTGTTAATTGCTACACCGCCTAATGCTACTGAACAAGATAAATTAAAATTCAAAATACTGGCAGATAGTATTTACAATATGATTGTGCACGGCGAAAAGTTTGAAGAAGCTGTTGCAACATTTAGTAATGATAATAAAACGGCTAATACTGGTGGTGTATTGCC
>JAYWCY010000307.1:0-3187 GCA_043780175.1 Chitinophagales bacterium | reverse complement strand
CTACATTTTTTAGGTATGTAGACTGGATTTTGACTGTACCGCTTATGTGTGTTGAGTTTTATCTTATCACAAAAAAAGCTGGCGGTAAAATCAGCTTGCTGTGGAAATTAATTTTTGCTTCGGTAGTTATGTTGATAACAGGCTATATCGGTGAAGCAATTTATCCAACAGAAAAACAAAGTTGGGTATGGGGTTTAGTAAGTGGTATTGCTTATTTCTACATTGTTTATTTAATTTGGTTTGGCGAAGTAGCCCAATTAGCCAATGCTGCTTCACCGGCAGTTGCAAAGGCAAACAAAACTTTAGCCTGGTTCGTATTGGTAGGTTGGGCAATTTACCCGATTGGCTACATTGCCGGAACAGCAGGTGGATTGTTTGGGGTAAGAATATTCCAGGGTCTGTCAATGGATGTTGTTTACAATATTGGAGATGCCATTAATAAAATTGGTTTTGGTTTGGTTATTTATACATTAAGTAGAAAAGAAGCCGCTTAATACAATTTTTAACTACAAATTTTTAATGGGTGCTTTTTCTTAAAAGCACCCATTATCATTTATATGACTAAGCACTATCAATATATCATCATTGGCGCTGGTTGTGCTGGCTTGCAATTAGCCAAAGCTTTATTAGAATTGCCTGTTGAGTTGGTAAGTTCAATATTATTAATCGATGCCTGTCAGCAGCATGAGGAAAAATCGTGGTGCTTTTGGTATGGTACCAACCATCCGTATAGAAATTTGGTGAAAAAAGAATGGCAGCATATAGAATTTATTGCTGATGGCGTATCTATTGAACAATCAATACTCCCCAAATCGTATCAATACATCAATAGTTTAGAATTTTACAATAGTCATCTTGCCCATTTTAAAAATGATGATAGAATCACAATTATTTACGATAAAGTTTACAATATTACCTCTCAAAAAGATGCGCAGCCCATTATAAATACTTTGCAAGGAAATTTTTCTTGTGAGTACGTTTTTTATACAAATCCATTATTGGGTCATTCTACACTTAAATCACCTACAACTTGGCAACATTTTTTAGGTTGGATAATTGAAACCGAAGCGCCAGTTTTTGATACAGATAAGGCAAGAATGATGGATTTTTCTGTTGATAATACCAAAGATGTACAATTTGTATATGTGTTACCTTTTAAAAATAATAAAGCATTAATAGAATGCACCATTTTCTCTAGTATTATCAATGAAGACGCTGTATATGAGGCAACTTTAGCAGATTATATACAAACTCAATTGTCATGCAAATACCGCATTTTAGTAAAAGAAAAAGGTAAAATACCCATGCAATTATATCAGCCGGCAACCCTTCAACATGACAATATAATACCCATCGGCACTGCGGCTGGTTGCATTAAGCCCTCAACTGGCTACTCGTTTGTAAGAGCAATGTTGCATACTAAAGAAATCATTTCAGCAATACAAACCAAAAAGCAAATTATACAAAGGACATTTAAACCAAGATTTGTTTTTTACGATAGATTATTTTTACATATTATCCAATATACACCTTGGATAATGAAACATATTTTTACACGACTTTTTAGGCATAATCGTATCAAAACTATTTTACACTTTCTTGATGAGCAAACTACTTTGTACCAAGATATTCGCATTTTTGCAAGCCTACCAAAATGGCCATTTTTAAAGGCTTTACTAAAGAAATAGTGATTTTCATTATGGATAGAATAAAACAATATTTGCTTTTATCTGGCCTATTACTCGCATTGCTAACAGCTTTTGTAAACATTACTCCCACTATCCAATTGGTTATATTCGGTATTATCATCTTTTTAACAGGTGTGCCGCACGGTTCTCTAGATTATTTTGTAGAAAAACAGATAGTTGTACAAGCATCAAAACAAATTTCATTGACTGCTTTTCTAGGAAAGTATTTTTTAAATATGCTTTTATATGCTGGAGTTTGGTATGTATTTCCTACGGTTGCATTATTTGTATTTATCGGATTAACTGCATATCACTTTGGCGAAATTGATTGGCCAATGCGTCAACAATCTCAACTAGAAAAAGTATGTTACACGCTATACGGACTGTTATTTATTATTTTTATTATCTCTAGCCATATTCATTTTGCTGCACCAATATTATTTGAAGTCGTACAGCAAAAAATAAGCGCTGCTACTTGGCTTTATTTGGGGAATGAAATATTTTTTTATAACCTATTAGCATTAGTAATACAGCTAGTATTCCTCATTATTTTCTATAAAAAATTAGGTTGGTCAAAAGCCATCTTAATACAATTTTGTGTGCAAACAATTGTATTAATGGTCATTATTTATACTTTGCCGTTATACATTGGTTTTGGTTTTTATTTTGGTGCGTGGCATTCAATATTGTCTTTCAATCTTATACGTAAGCAGATGAATTTGGCCAATAGCCTAGTTGGTTGGCTAAGTCTTATCAAAAAAGCCCTACCATTTACCATTGTTGCTTGGTTAGGTATCATTGCGCTACTATTTTTTCAAACGCATTTGCAAACAGAATGGTTAGCTATTTCAAATTTATTTGTGGGTATTGCTATTTTAACCTTACCACATTTGCAAGTGTTTACAAAAATTAAACTGCGTTAAAATACCCCTTGTCTCATTGTAGTGTATCATCAACTGCTTAATGAAACAAGCCCAATACCCATAAACCATTACTTTCGTTTGCTAATTTGATATTTACATGAGTGAAACAACATTAACTAAAGGCACTATTACTACCGTAAAAGGTGTGATAACATTTGAATTGTACGATGATGCAGCACCAATTGCTGTTGAGAATTTTAAAAAATTAATCAACGAAGGGTTTTACAATGGTCTTAAATTTCATAGAGTAATACCCAATTTTATGGTGCAAGCTGGTTGCCCAAATGGTAACGGTACTGGTGGGCCAGGTTACTCTATTAAATGCGAAACAAATGGTGAAAAACAATACCATGATCGTGGCGTAATGTCTATGGCGCATCGTGGTAAAGACACTGGTGGCTCTCAATTTTTCATTTGTCATAGCCGCACTAATACTAGCCATTTAGATGGTGTGCATACTTGCTTTGGAAAAGTAATTGATGGTTTAGACATCATTGACCAACTACAAGCAGGTGATGTAATGGAAAAAGTAGTATTGGTTTAAAAAATTGATGCTTTAATAATTTTAATAGAGAT
>JAYWCY010000306.1:0-2669 GCA_043780175.1 Chitinophagales bacterium | reverse complement strand
CAACAAAAAATAGCTAGTAATAATAATATTGCTTTCTGGGATTTATATACAGCTATGGGTGGCGAAAATACGATGGTACATTGGGCAGAAGATAAACCTACTTTAGCCTACAAAGACTATATGCACGTAAATGAAAGAGGTGCAAAAAAAGTTGCCGATATTTTTTTCACCAAGTTGATGGCATCTAAAAAATATTACCAACAATATGCTAAAAATAACTGAGCTAAATGATGCGTATTGATGTACATAAACTGCTTAAAACGTTCGTTTTTAACGAGGAAGACCCCCTATTGTTTAATAGTGCCTTTTTCTTAATTTTCTTTGGCTTTTTTTTAATGGCCTACTTGTTATTTCAAAACAATAGACAAACTAGAATTTATTTTTTAACGCTGTTTTCTTTATACTTTTTCTATAAAACCTGTGGTTGGTATGTAGGTTTTATTTTACTAGCCGCTGTGGTAGATTTTAATATCAGCAAAATTATTTACGAAACCACTTCTAAGCACGCCAGAAAGGTATTACTGACTATAAGCATTCTACTAAATCTGGGCTTGCTATTTTACTTCAAATACACCAACTTTTTTATTGACATTATTAACGATGTTTCTCAGCAGCATCTTAATCCATTAAAACTCATATTGCCTGTTGGTATTTCGTTTTATACATTTGAAAATATTAGCTACACAGTAGATGTGTACCGGCGAGAGATAAAGCCGGTAGACAAGTTTATTGATTATCTATTTTTCCTGTCATTCTTCCCAAAGTTAATGATGGGACCAATTGTACGTGCCGCCGATTTTATACCACAAATTGATAAAAAGCCGTTTGTAAGCAATGAACAATTAGGGCAAGGTTTGTACCTTATTACGGCTGGTATTATTAAAAAAGTGGTGATCAGCGATTATATTAATGCCAATTATGTGATGTACATTTTCGATCACCCATCTGCACATACAGGGCTTGAATGTTTACTAGCTGTTTACGGCTATGCAATGGTTATTTATTGCGATTTTTCTGGTTATTCTGATATGGCCATTGGCATGGCAAAATGGATTGGTTTTGACATTAATCTCAACTTTTTATCGCCCTACCAAAGCAGCTCTATTACCGAATTTTGGCATCGATGGCATATGTCGCTATCAAGTTGGTTGCGAGATTATATTTACATACCGCTTGGTGGCAACCGAAATGGTTATTTTAATACCTATCGAAACCTGTTTATTACCATGATTATTGGTGGTTTTTGGCATGGTGCAAGCTGGAACTTTATTGCTTGGGGTGGTTTACATGGCACTGCTTTGGCCTTGCATAAACTACAAAAAGATTATGAGAGAAAGCCACTACTAAGAATCCCTCATTCGCCTAAATTGACGACATTTATTAATAAAATATTGGTAGACTTGCCAGTATTTACCGTACCATATTCACCAGCACTAACCAAAATGTTGAAAGTGCTAGTAACCTTTCATTTTATATGTTTTGGTTGGATATTTTTTAGGTGCAATTCTTTCGCCGACAGTTGGTCTTTTATCAATCAAATTTTCTCGCATTTTAGCATTTCGGTATTGCCACAATTGGTAGCCAATTATGCCAATGTTATTGTGATGCTATGGCTAGGTTTTTTGCTACACAGCATCACCACACCCACCGAACTAGAATACCAACGCTTTTTAAGCAAGCTATCAATACCTCTAAAAATTGTGTACCTATTTGCAGCTATTTATTTAGCCATACAGTTTAAACAAGCAGATATAATTAAGCCAATTTATTTGCAGTTTTAGGGTTGTAAATTCTTGGGTAAATTTTAAAATGATAAACTTAAAATACTATTTTACTAAGGTTTATAATGGAAACAATCACTATTGAAAAGAAAAATATGTAGTTGTAGCGCAAAAGAAATTTGAAGAACTA
This sequence comes from Chitinophagales bacterium, assembly GCA_043780175.1. Lineage (GTDB taxonomy): Bacteria > Bacteroidota > Bacteroidia > Chitinophagales > Chitinophagaceae > Parasediminibacterium. The sequence goes on along the minus strand of JAYWCY010000306.1, from coordinate 758 downwards.
CAATCTTTAGCCGCTGCAAAAAATAGTCCGCAAAAGAAATTATCTCTCAAAGCTGGCAAATCTCATACTTACAAATTAATAGAAGGATGGGCAAAATAAAAGTAACCATTTTGGAAGCAGCAGCAACTTCTATTGCAGAAATTGCTTTTTTATTGAAGCCAATGGAATGCCTGAAACGGCAAAAAAGTTTGTTGATGAAATATTTACTTACTTTGAAACAATATCAATAGACACAGCAGAACACAGGTTATGCAGCTATAAAAAATGGCAATCTCTAAACTATCACTGTACTAGCTTTAAAAAGAAATATGTCATTGCATACCTAACTTTGCAAATCGAAATGACAATTTGTGACTTTGTTGTTGGTAAATTGCTGAAAGACTAAATTAATCCATTCTTCTGTCTAAATCCTCTTAAATACGCTGCTTTGCAGTTGCACCTTCAGAAAAACATTTCCAGCAGCGTGGCTCGTAAGTATCTTTTTCGCCTAATAAAACTTGGCCACTTTCTTCAGTTTTGCGGTACGATACGTTGGCTATATGACCACATTTTACACAAATAGCGTGTAATTTAGTAATATAATCGGCAATAGACAGTAAATTAGGCATTTGCCCAAATGGTTGCCCTTTATAGTCCATATCTAGCCCAGCCACAATTACTCTGATGCCACGCAACGCAAGCGTTTGACACACGTTTATAATTTCATCGTCAAAAAATTGGGCTTCATCTATACCTACCACGTCTACATCTTGCGCAAG
>JAYWCY010000305.1:0-3101 GCA_043780175.1 Chitinophagales bacterium | reverse complement strand
AAAATGATGTACAAATCCATCATTGACACTGTCTTTTACAGCCATCTCTGGTTGCAACTTAGCAATTTGGGCTGCTAGTTTGCCATCTATCACTGGCTTTTTAGCAGCTCTTTTATAAAAATAAGGTAACGCAATAAAACCACCTATTAGCAATATTAAAATAATAGCCGCGGTAGTCTCTTTTTTAGAAAACGAGAAATAGTCTTGCAGTATCTTTTTCACATCTATAAATTTGCGATGTAATATACAAATAAACGATATTAAATATGCAATTTTAATCCGTCGTATGCAAGCTGCATATTAGAAGGGAGCTGTTCATTAATAGATTGATGCAAGCCTAACTGATGGCTCATATGGGTAAAATAAACAGTGGGTATGTTTAATTCATTAGCCAAATTAACCGCTTCTGTTAAAGTAAAGTGTGAAATATGTTTTTCTTGTCGCAAAGCATTTAGCACCAATATGTTAGACCCTTTTATTTTTTCTTTTTCAGCGTCTGCTATATTATTAGCATCTGTAATATAGGTAAAATCACCTATTCTAAAGCCAAGTACTGGCATTTTTAAATGCCACACTTTTATAGGTATAATGGCTATATCGCCTATGATAAAGGGTGTATTATCAATTGTGTGTAAATTTATTTGTGGTATCCCAGGATATTTTTTCTCGGCAAATGCATAATGAAATTCTCTAAATAATGCTTCTTGCGTAAGTTTATTGGCAAAAACTTCCATTGGTTTTTTCTGAAAATAATTGTAAGCACGTATATCATCTAACCCAGCAACATGGTCTTTATGTGGATGCGTAAATAGCACTGCATCTAATTGTTTATTATTAATGCGCAACATTTGATACCTAAAATCTGGTGTGGTATCTATTACAAAGGTTGTAGTAGCAGATTGTACCAAAATACTGCTGCGTAACCGCTTGTCTTTAGTATCTGTAGACGTGCAAACTTCACAATCACAACAAATCATTGGAACGCCACTACTTGTGCCCGTACCAAGAAAAGTAACTGTAAATGGTGGATTTTCAGCTGGTATCATTGCATTAATACTACTTATTTATTCTGAAGTTTCGCTTATTGGTATGGGCATTTCAAACTGCTTTACCAATTGATCATATAATTTTTGACTATCAATTGTCAATCTATCAAAGTCAATTTGTATTTGAGGAATCAAGTCTATCAGAGTATTCATGCGCCCTTCCGTATCTAAAAATTTATTGAGTACTACAACCTTCTTTGCCTCTAACAAGCACCAGCCGCTTTGAAAAGTACCACGTTCGTAACGCACTACATAAGCACTTTGACTTAAAATATTTTCTAGTTTATCTAAATTGCCTTGTGTAGGTTTCATACCCGTAGCCCCTAAAGGGAGATTTTTGATTTGCTCAAAAGTAACTGGAGCCTTATAAAACTGCATTGTATTTTTTCCACAAATGCAAGTATTCACTGCTTTTAAGGATTAGATGCTTTGCTTACCATCTTTATCACAGGCACAATCATCTCCTCTAAACTCACACCACCGTGCTGAAACGTATTTTTATAATAATTTACATAATGATTGTAATTATTTGGATAACATAAAAAACCATCTTCTTTTGCGAATATAAAAGAAGAATTGACATTAGGTACAGGCAAGCCAGCTTCTCGTGGGTCTCTAAAAGCCAATACGTCTTTATTATCGTAGTTTAAATTTCTCCCGTGTTTGTAACGTAGGTTGGCTGTTGTTTGCTTATCGCCTACTACTTTATGAGGTGTTTTTACCCTTACAGTACCGTGATCTGTGGCTACTATTAAGTTGATTTTTTTATCGGCTATTTTTTTTAATGCTTGGTGCAATACGCTATGCTCAAACCAGCTTTTAGTAATGCTTCTGTAACTGACTTCATCACCTGCCAGCTCTTTTAATACCTCCATTTCTGTTCGTGCATGACTTAGCATATCTACAAAATTGTACACAATAATATTCAAGTCATTGCTCAATAAATTATGAATATTATTTAGCAAATTCACTCCATCGTGGTGGTGCACCACTTTGGTATAACTTACTTTTAAATCATCCCTTTTAAGGCGCTTTAGTTGTGCTCTAAAAAACGTTTCTTCAAATAAATTTTTACCACCTTCTTCTTCATCATTTTTCCATTCTAGGGGAAATTGTTTTTCGATATCTATCGGCAGTAAGCCACTAAAAATTGCATTTCTAGCATACTGTGTAGCCGTTGGCAAAATAGAATAGAACGTTTCTTCTTCTAAAATTCTAAAACTTTCGGCAAATATGGGCTGAATGGTTTTCCATTGGTCGTAACGCAAATTATCTATCAATATAAAAAAGGTAGGCGTACCCTTTTCTACATGCGGCATCACTTTGTATTTAAACAAATTGTGGCTCATTATAGGCGCATCATCACTTTTTGGATGCACCCATTTGGCATAATTTCTACTTATAAATTTAAAAAACTCGGTATTAGCTTCAGCCTTTTGCGAAGCCAATATTTCCTGCATTTCTGGGCTATCACTTTTTTCCATTTCGAGCTCCCAATACACCAATTTTTTATATATATCCATCCACTCATTGTAATCAGGATTACTATTTAGTGCGGTAAATAAATTACGAAATTGTTGCTGGTAACTTGTAGTTGTTTTCTCTGCCACTAAGCGTTTATTATCAATTATTTTTTTTAAGCTTAGCAATACCTGATTGGGGTTTACTGGCTTAATTAAGTAATCGGCAATTTGGCTACCAATGGCGTCGTCCATTAAATTTTCAGTCTCGTTTTTGGTTATTAACACAACTGGTATTTGCTGGTTAATTTCTTTAATCTTGGCAAGCGTTTCTAAGCCAGTAATGCCAGGCATCGTTTCGTCCATCAACACCACATCAACCACATTATCTTTTATATAATCAAGTGCATCAAAACCATTAGAAAACGTCGTCACATCGTAGCCTTTATTTTCCAAAAACATTTTTTGGCTTTGCAAGCTTTCCATTTCATCATCAACCCAAACAATTTTTGCTAAAGACATGTTGTAGTTTTAAATTTAAAGTTTAGGGTTTATAAGTTTAAAGCAGATAGCACTTCCCAAATCATGGCAATCA
>JAYWCY010000304.1:0-3405 GCA_043780175.1 Chitinophagales bacterium | reverse complement strand
GGCTTACGCAGTGGGCACTGGCGGCCACAGGGCCGGTGTTTTAAAATCTTCCTTTGTAGCGGAAGTAAAATCCGATTTAATGGGTGAACAAACTATTTTATGTGGTTTGTTACAAACAGGTTCTATCCTTTGTTTTGATAAAATGATTGCAAAAGGTATTGATACTGGTTATGCTTCTAAATTAATTCAATACGGTTGGGAAGTCATTACTGAAGCCTTAAAACAAGGCGGTATTACTGCAATGATGGATCGTTTAAGCAATCCTGCAAAAGTGAAAGCTTTTGAATTGAGCGAAGAATTGAAAGACATCATGCGTCCATTGTTCCAAAAACATCAGGATGATATTATGAGTGGTCATTTCTCAAAAACCATGATGGAAGATTGGGCAAATGATGATAAAAATTTATTGACTTGGAGAGCTGCAACAGGCGAAACTGCATTTGAAAAAACACCTGCTGGCGATGTAAAAATCAGTGAACAAGCATTCTTTGATAATGGTGTATTAATGGTAGCATTTGTACGTTCTGGTGTTGAGCTAGCTTTTGAAACAATGGTACAAAGTGGCATTAAAGCCGAAAGTGCTTACTACGAATCATTACACGAAACACCATTGATTGCAAATACGATTGCACGAAAAAAATTATTCGAAATGAACCGTGTAATTTCTGATACAGCAGAATATGGTTGTTACTTGTTTGATCATGCTTGCAAACCTTTATTGACTGAATTCATGACCAAAATTGACACCGATGTGATTGGTAAAAACTATAACGATGATAAAGACAATGGTATAGATAATAAAGAAATTATTGTGGTAAACAGGGCGATCCGTGGGCATCAAATTGAAGCAGTTGGTGATATATTGCGTGGTGCGATGACAGCGATGAAATCTATTAAAACGGTGTAAGATTTTACCACAGAGAACTCAATGGGTTTTCACAAAGTAAACAGAGTCTTTGCGAACCTTATGGGTTTTCCTTCGTGTTCTTTGTGGTTATTTTTTATGTAACGGGCTTTTGAATTTCTATTAAGCACTTTTTGCGTCGCACACTGGAACGTTTATAACCTTGTTCCGCTTTTACCAAAGCGAAGAAAGTTTAAACAACTTCAACTGGTTCTTTCATAGCCATGAAATAACCAGCCACAGGAATAAACGCAACCATTAATAGTTTTAAAAAGCTGTATTCTGGTGCAAGGCCACAAGCAGCTTTTACAACATAACGACACGTAAAATAGGCTTGAATAATATAGAGATAGTACCAATAAGGAAGTTGATTTAGTTCCATAGTAGATAATTGCTGCTCTAATATATAAAATTATTCATTGCAATAATCTTTTTGAAAAAAATGATATTAATGATAATAAATATTGTTATTAAGCAAAGTGAACTATAAAAGACAAATTTTCAACAAATTAATAAATATAACACCTTATTTGGCTATCTTATCTAATAAAATAGGTAAAAAGTTTGACACAATCTAGCGAATAAACCATTTTATTGAATTATCTTTGGTGGCAACGATTGCTTGCTGACCAACGATTTTAATTGCTTACTTTTTAATTTGAACTCAGATGGCAAGTACAACAGGTTTATACGACCCGGCTTTTGAACACGATGCATGTGGTATTGGTTTTGTTGCAAATATTAAGGGCAACAAGTCGCATCAAATCATTTCTGATGCCTTAACCATATTGGAAAACATGGAACACCGTGGCGCTTGTGGTTGCGAAAGCAATACAGGTGATGGTGCAGGTATCATGATCCAAACTACGCATGAGTTTTTCTTTGACGAATTAGTGAAAACAGGTGTCCATTTGCCAGCTTATGGTAAATATGGTGTTGGTGTTTTGTTTTTTCCAAAGGACATGCGTTTAAGAGAAGAATGTCGTGACATTTTTAGTCGTGCTGCTGAAAAATTGGGCTTCGAAATATTAGCTTATAGAAAAGTACCAGTTAATACGTTTGACATAGGCCCTACTGCATTATCAGTAGAACCAGAAATTGAACAAGTATTTATTGCTTGCCCAGACCATGTACGTGACGTAGAAACATTTGAGAGAAAATTATATGTACTACGCAACTATGCTAGCCATACTATTGATAACACCATCAAGAAAGATGAAGTTGGTTTTTACATCGCTTCATTATCTTATAAAACGGTGGTGTATAAAGGTCAGTTAACTAGCCATCAAGTGCGTAGTTATTTCCCTGATTTGAGCGATAAAAGAATGGTGAGTGCTTACGGTTTGGTTCACTCTCGTTTTGCAACCAACACTTTCCCTTCTTGGAAATTGGCGCAGCCCTTCCGTTACATTGCTCATAATGGTGAAATCAATACCGTTCAAGGTAATGTTAACTGGTTTAAAACCAGTGAGCGTCATTTCTTCTCGCCTTATTTTACCAAGGAAGAAATGGATATGCTATCTCCAATCATTTTTGAAGGTCAATCAGATAGTGCTTGTTTAGATAATGTGATAGAATTATTAACGCTTTGCGGTCGTTCGTTACCACATGTAATGATGATGTTAATTCCTGAAGCTTGGGATAATAGCGAGAAAATGGATCCGCTTAAAAAAGCATTTTACGAATTTCATGCAACGTTTCAAGAACCTTGGGATGGCCCGGCTTCAATTTCATTTACCGATGGCAAAATGATTGGTGCTACGCTAGATAGAAATGGTTTGCGTCCTTCAAGATATTGTGTAACCAATGATGACCGTGTAATTATGGCATCAGAAACAGGCGCATTACCTGTAGATCCAACTACAATCATCGAGAATGGTCGTTTGCAACCAGGTAAGATGTTTGTGGTAGATATGGAGCAAGGAAAAATCATTAGTGATACCGACTTAAAAGAAAATATTTGCTCACAACAACCTTACGGTGATTGGTTAAATAAATATAAAATCAATTTAGAGGAATTACCAGAACCTCGTGTAACATTCACGCATTTAGAACACGAACAAGTGTTTAAATATCAAAAGGCTTTTGGCTATTCAACCGAAGATTTAGAAACCATTATTGCCCCAATGGCATTAGATGGTAAAGAGCCAATTGGCTCAATGGGTACAGATGTACCTTTGGCAATTTTAAGCCAGCAACCACAGCATTTAAGTAGTTATTTTAAGCAATTATTTGCACAAGTTACCAATCCACCAATTGATCCAATTCGTGAACGCTTGGTAATGAGTTTGGCTTCCTTTGCTGGTAATAATGGTAATTTATTGGTAGAAGATCCTTTGGCTTGCCATAGTGTAGCCCTTAAACAACCTGTATTGTCTAACCACGAACTAGAGAAAATCAGAAGTATTGATACAGGGCTTTTTCAAGCGAAAAGTTTACAAATGTACTTTAGAGCCGATGAAAAATCTGGTTCTTTAGAAGCTGGTTTAACAAGACTTTGC
>JAYWCY010000303.1:0-7405 GCA_043780175.1 Chitinophagales bacterium | reverse complement strand
TAGCAACGATGAATTGTATTTTGATTACAAGTTAAAAACAGGTATTTGTAAAAGCTTAAATGCCTCTATTTTAATGCGCAAAATTGGTATTGAAATGGAAGGCTAAAGTGCTTTAGTATTCAATCAATTTATCTGTAACCTTATCACCATCTATTGTAACAATCCAAAATTTATTGTACACACTATCTGGCAGTGGGTCATATTTCTTTTCCTTCAACAGAGCATTTACCAAGGATGGTGTTGTATTAGAATGACCAGCAACAACAATGGTTTTACCCTTTTGAAAACACAATTCTTCAGCAAATTTTGGTAATTCAGCAGGATTATAAATCACAACATCTTTACCAAATTTTTGTGCCAATGGTGCAACTGTTGCTTTTGTACGACTATAATTGGTACTATAAATTATATCTGGTTGATATGCTTTTAAAACGGTTAATAGTTGTATCGCTCTTGCTTCACCAGCCTTAGTTAAAGGTGGATCAGCTTTCATCATCATGGCATTAGGTAGCGTTGTATCTTTTTCTGCGTGGCGCAGTAAAATAACTATAGTTGTTTGTGCTTTTGCCGAAAGCATTATGATACTTAGAAAAACTATAGCTAAATATTTCATGTTTTATTTTCTATACAAGTTAGGATAATCTGAAATTAAGCCATCAACACCCATTGCTTTTAGCGCTTGCATTTTACTTGATTCATTAACCGTCCATGGTATTAATTTGATGCTTAAGTTTTTACATTGCTTCACTAACTCAGCGGTAACCAAGCTTTGATCTGGTGAGTAAATAGTAGGTGTAAAGCCCAAATCTTTCAACTGTAAAGCGAAAGATTTTTTATCAAAATCTTCAATAAGTAATGCGGTTTTAATGGTAGGATAAGCAACATGTAAATACTGCAAGGTTCTAATATCGAACGACTGAATAATTACTCTTTCCTCAATATGTTTTGACAATATTACAGACATTAATATATCTACAAATGGTTTGGGTTTTGGATGATAAATATTGTCAGTTTCTGGCTTTGTTTTCGTTTCAATATTATAGTAAATAGCAGACAAATTAAAAGCTTTGATTTTTGATTCTACGCTATCAATCACATTACTAAGTAAAGGTTTATGTACTGCTAATTTTTGCTGTTGAGAAAATCTTAGATGCGGCTTTAATCCTACATCATAACGTTGAGTTTCAGCATAAGTCATTTGATAAATGTTATAGCTGTCTTCATCTTTTTCGTCAATAAAACTGCCATCAGCCTTAGTAGTTATTTCATGATTAAAAAATGGTTCGTGGCTTAATATCACTTGCCCATCTTTGGTAATTATAGCATCCATTTCCAAAGTTGTTACATGTAAATCAATTGCCTTTAAAAAAGCAGGAATGGTATTTTCAGGCATTAAACCTCTGCAACCACGATGACCTTGATAATCGAAAGCCCTTACCCCTGAAGGGGAGCTTTTAAAAGATTTGTTTGAAGAGCAGGACATGGCAAATAATATTAGAAAAGAAGAAATAATATTGAACTTCACAATCTTCATTTTACCAATTTACTTGCATTCAAGTCGCTATTAGTTAACGCTTCTGCAATCCTAGCCTTATCTGCTTCATTTCTATTTTGGCTTAACTTAAATACATGCTGAATATCGATCAGTTCTATTTCAAAAGCCACAATTGCTTTCATATTATCTGTTACATACTTTTCATCCATATGCTTTACAGCCGCAGGACTTTCTGTTGTACCTTCAAAATGATTGGTCAATTTTACGAGTATATCATATAAGCCTTTATCATCTAAAAAACGTACAACACCCTTTGCATGAACTGCTTTGTAATTCCATGTGCTCGCTACATTTTTAGTACCGTACCAACTTGCGCTTATATAAGCATGTTCGCTACTAAAAATCGCTAAAACATTGGGGTTCTGTGCAAATGCCACCGTATGATCTTGCTTGCGCATGGCATGCGCCAGTAAGTAAATTTTACCATCTCTTTCTTCAAATAGTACTGGCAAATGCGTAGCAATAGGTGCATTATTTTCATCAACACCACAGAGTGTGATAAAAGGATGCGCTTTCATAAAAGCCAATACATCGAGATCACTATCAGCTTTAAAATGTTTTAGATGATACATTACCAGTTCTTAGTTTTATTGTTTTGTGTTTTATGTTCTGTCCTTAAATTTCACGCCTTTAAACGATGAAGTTTTTAAATAATTTACCAAAGCAACTATTTTATTTTTACTCTCATTTGTAAGTGCATATAATTCAATAAACTGTTCTTCTACTATATAATTCCTATCTCTTATTCTATACAATTGCGACTGCGTTTCACAAGCAAATGCATGTGCAATTTCAAGAAATTGTATAAACTCATTATTACCTGCTCTTCCAAAACCCTCAGCAATATTATCCTTTATACTACCACTTGCACCATTAATTTGTTCTTTCAATTTGTAGTCATGTTTCAGAGGTGTTTCATTCATTGTTATAAAGACTCTTCCACACAGAATTCTAGCACTTTGCCATGCTTGTATATCTTCAAATCGCCTGATTGTAGCCATAAAAAAGTTTCTATCAAGGCTAATGTAGCAATAATAGAAACTCAGTATATGATATTATCAAGAAAAAAACTAAAACATAAAACACAGAACTTAAAACCCAAAACAAAAAACTATTTACGCCATCACTTCTATCATTTTTGTTTTAGGCACATTGGCATTACGCATAGCAATATTTCTGACAGCTGTAGCAGTTACATCTCTAAATGCTTGCTGAGATAATACATCCTCACCTACCATCGCTGGCACACCCGTATCACCACCTTCTCTAATGCTTTGCACCAATGGTACTTGACCTAAAAATGGCAGTTCATATTCATCGGCCAAGCGCTTACCGCCTTCTTTACCAAACAAATAGTATTTATTATTAGGTAATTCTTCAGGCGTGAAGTAAGCCATGTTTTCTACCAAGCCAATAATAGGCACACTTATTTGCGCTTGCGCAAACATAGCAATCCCTTTTTTAGCATCTGCCAAAGCCACAGCCTGCGGGGTAGTCACAATTACAACACCAGTTACCGGTACAGTTTGCATTAGTGTTAAATGAATATCACCAGTACCAGGTGGCATATCAATTACTAAATAATCTAGTTCGCCCCAATCTACATCCGTTACAAATTGTTTAATCGCACTACTAGCCATTGGACCACGCCAAACCACAGCACTTTTTTCATCAACTAATAAGCCTATACTCATTAATTTAATACCATATTTCTCCAACGGCATAATTACGCCCTTACCATTCACCTCTTTCATCATTGGTCGCTCGCCTCGCACGCCGAACATAATAGGCACACTTGGCCCATAAATATCTGCATCCATCAAACCCACACTTGCACCACCTTCTGCCAAAGCCAAAGCTAAGTTGGCAGATATGGTACTTTTACCAACGCCACCTTTACCACTTACTACCGCAATAATATTTTTTACACCGCCTAATATTTGTTGCCCATCTTTACGATTGGTAGAGGTATTTGATGTAAAATTCACAGTTACAATCGCCGATTTATTAACTAATAACCGCACCGCATTTTCACTGGCAGTGCGCATCATATCCTTCATTGGGCAAGCGGGTGTGGTTAAAACAATGGTAAAAGCGACATTATTACCGTCAATTTTCACATCTTTTACCATATTCAAAGTCACCAAATCTTTACCTAAATCGGGTTCTTGTACATTACTCAAAGCTTGTAGTATCGCTACTTCTGTCATCACGCAAGTTTTTGTTAAAAAAGATAATAGGTCGCAAAATTAGCGGCTCACCGCTTTACTTTGTTGCGAAATGCAAAAGCTTATCAACAAAAAATAAGTACCAATGTTTTGTATATTATCAATTAGACCTGTAATTTTATAGTCGCATGAAACAAACTATACACCTTATTACATTGCTTGTTGCTCTGATTAGCATCACAAACCTTAAAGCACAACAAACGCAGCCATCCAAGGATTCTGTTATACAACTGTTTGGTGTTGTAATGACAGCGGATAGTTTACGTGGTGTACCCTCTGCAAGTATTATTGTTGTAGGCAAAGGCCGTGGTACCATTACCAACAACGATGGTATTTTCTCAATTGCTGTACTAAAAGGCGATAAAATTTTGTTCTCATCTATAGGTTTTAAAGACAAAACAATAGAAATCCCTACCAACCTTGTAGAAAACCAATATAGCGTTATTCAATTATTGATTAATGACACTACTTATTTACCAGCTACTATATTAAGACCAAGACCTTCACGCGAGCAGTTTGAACGTGACTTTGCTAATACGCGTGTGCCAGATGATGCCTACGAAATTGCCCGTCAAAATACCGATGAAGCGGCTCGTAGAATTTTACTAGCAACATTACCAGCCGATGGTAAAGAAGCTGTAAATTTTCAATTACGTCAGCAAGCTACCAAATCTTACTACGCTGGTCAAACCGCCCCAATGAATATCTTAAATCCTTTTGCTTGGGCAGACTTTGTAAAAGCCTGGAAACGAGGCGATTTTAAAAGTAAGAAATAATTATCTGAACCAAAATTTAGAATGATTAATAGGATTTTGATGATTTAAAACAACTACAATCAATTAGGAATATTTTTTTTACCTACTGTGTTACTACTATATAGCTTTTCTTGCGTCGCACTCTTATACGTTCTTATCACTTCGCTACTTTTTTACCTAAGCGTAAAATAAGTATGTGTCTATTGTGCCTATGTGGTGAAATTTAAAACCCTTACTTTAGAGTCATGATTCAACAATGGCTTAATTGGCGCACCCTATTGGCTTTAGTAGCCGTTTTTATAGCTAGTGGTACCATTTTTTACTCTCAGTTTTTAGCAAAAAAAATTGCCACACAAGAGCGTAAAAATGTGGAAATATTAGTAGAAGCGCAACGCACTATTTTATATGCCTCAGACACAGCTAGCATCAACTTAGCCACTAAAATTGCCAGCGAAAATAAGAGTATCCCTATTATAGAAACCAACGAAAAAGACAGTCTTAGTAATAACTATTTAAACCTCGATACACTTGCCATAAAGCAAGATAAAAACTACTTATACACTAAACTAGAAGAATTTAAAGCATATGCCGCCCCTGTCGTTTTAGTGCTAAAAGAAAAACCATATATAGCAAATAAATACTATTATGGTGAAAGCCAATTGCTAAAAGAAGTAAAGTACTTCCCTATTGTTCAATTGGTAATTGTTGGCTTTTTTATAATTATTTTGGTAATGGCACAACGAGCCAATTTTAAAAGTACACAAAATCAAATATGGGCAGGCTTGGCCAAAGAAACGGCGCATCAATTGGGCACCCCAGTAAGCAGCTTGCAGGGCTGGATAGAAATGATGCGAGACATAGCAGGCAACGAAAAAATTATACCCGAAATTGAAAAAGATGTTCAACGCTTGCTGCTGATTACAGACCGTTTTGGCAAAATTGGCAGCATTCCAAAATTAGAAGAAAAAAACATTATAGAGCAGGTACAAAGCATGATTGATTACATCAAAAAACGAGCTAGCGGCAAAGTTATTTTTGAATTAGACACCAATGGCGAAACCAATATTCCGTCACTTATTTCGCCACCCCTATTTGATTGGGTAATTGAAAATTTATTAAAAAATGCACTAGATGCCATGGATGGTAAAGGCACCATTTCTGTAACAATTAAAGACGCTGCTGCGCAAATTATCATTGATGTTACAGACACTGGTAAAGGCATTTTAAAAACCAATATTGCCAAAGTATTTAAGCCAGGATTTTCTACTAAAAAGCGTGGCTGGGGCCTCGGTTTAACACTTACCAAACGCATTATTGAGCAATACCATAGAGGACAAATTTTTGTGCTGCACAGTGAGATTGGCAAAGGCACTACGTTTAGAGTGATTTTGAATAAATAAAATTAGACGATAGAAACACTGATAACGCAGATGATTTAGATTGACACCGCTTTCATTTATATGATAAAAATTCTTCCATTTTGTATAATTCTTTTATCACTAGCATACTTTATTTATAATTCGTAAACCACAATTCGTCATAATTTTTGTAATATTGCATTAGCATTACAACATACCATGATTTTTCTACGTCAGAATTTAGATTTACTTGTTCACCCCAGTTGCTAATTGCACTTCTGTGGGATAATTATGTACCAAATTTTCAATCTCGCAATTTTTCCGACTTTTCTCATACTTCTCTTTTCAACACTCACAATTCACATTTATGAAAACTAATGCCTTATCTGAGCTTAGCTCGTATCATTTACATTTAGAAGAACAATTTGGTGCGCACAATTACCATCCATTACCAGTCGTTTTAGACAGAGGTGAAGGCGTTTTTTTATACGATGTTGATGGCAAACGCTATTACGATTTTTTAAGTGGTTATTCTGCTGTAAACCAAGGGCATTGTCATCCAAAAATCATAGCGGCATTAACAAAACAAGCCACTAAGCTAACCCTTACCAGCCGTGCGTTTCACAACAATGTATTAGGCGAATATTCTAAATATATCACCAACTATTTTGGGTACGATAAAGTATTGCCAATGAACACCGGTGTAGAAGGCGGTGAAACGGCTGTTAAACTTGCAAGACGCTGGGCTTATGACAAAAAAGGCGTACCAGAAAATCAAGCGAAAATCATTTTTGCAGAAGGTAATTTTTGGGGTAGAACTTTAGCCGCCATTTCAACATCTACCGACCCAAGTAGTTACAAAGGTTTTGGCCCTTTTATGCCTGGTTTTGGTTTAGTACCATATAACGATACAGTTGCTTTAGAAGCGGCTTTTCAAGATAGTAATGTGGCAGCTTTTATGGTAGAACCAATACAGGGTGAAGCTGGTGTAGTATTACCAGATGATGGCTACTTACAAAAAGTAAGAGCTTTATGTACACAATATAATGTCTTGTTTATTGCAGATGAAGTACAAACCGGGCTTTGCAGAACTGGCAATTTATTAGCCTGCGACCATGAAGGCGTACGACCAGATATTTTAATTTTAGGCAAAGCGTTAAGTGGCGGCACCATGCCTGTTGCAGCCATTCTTGCGGATGATTACATTATGCTAAATATTAAACCAGGTGAACATGGCAGTACTTACGGTGGTAACCCGTTGGCATGTGCCGTTGCCATTGCGTCTCTACAAGTTTTAAAAGATGAGCGATTGGCAGAAAACGCAACAACAATGGGTATTTTACTAAGAGAAGAACTGGCAAAACTACAATCCCCATTAATTAAAACAATTAGAGGTAGAGGCTTATTAAATGCCATTGTAATTGCGCATAAAGACCCAGAAGCAGCTTTGGATATTTGCCTTGCAATGAAAGACAATGGCTTATTGGCAAAACCAACACATGGCGATAA
>JAYWCY010000302.1:0-5918 GCA_043780175.1 Chitinophagales bacterium | reverse complement strand
ATTTTCTTAGTGCGGTTAGCTACTATTATTACACCATTATCTATTGTAATTGGTTTGATGGTAGCTTTTTTTTTATGGCTATTAGATGTGGTAACGAATGTAAGATGGCAACATGAATGGTTACTGTTCTTATTGCCACTAGCAGGTGTTGCCATTATATGGCTATATAAAACCTTTGGCAAAAATAGCGATAAAGGCAATAACCTGATTATAGATGAAATTCATGAACCTGGTGGTGGGATACCTTTTAGAATGATGCCTTTAGTATTATTAACCACCATTATCACGCACTTATTCGGTGGCTCCGCTGGTAGAGAAGGTACGGCAGTGCAAATGGGTGGCAGTACTGCGGCCTTATTGTCTAAATGGTTACAATTAAATGCGATTGATAAACGTGTGTTATTACTTTGTGGTATGTCTGCGGGCTTTGGAGCTGTGTTTGGTACACCCGTTGCTGGTGCTGTATTTGCTATAGAAGTTATTGCGATTGGTAGCATTAAATACGATGCTATTTTACCTTGTTTATTAGCAGGTATTGTTGCCGATATTACTTGTACCTATTGTGGTATTCATCATACACATTATACGATTAGTTTTACTGACACAAGTACCCGTTTATTTCCATTTTTACCTGTAGATCTAGGACTGATTGTAAAAGTAGCTTTGGCTGGGTGCTTGTTTGGACTTACTGCTTTTACCTTTGCAAAAGCTACACATACTATTCAGCAAAAGAGCAGCCAGTTTATTCGCCAAAAATTATTGATCCCTGTTATTGGCGGTTCAATGGTTATTGGTATTAGCTATGCGTTAGGCACATTTAATTATCTAGGTCTTGGCGTAACAAACCCTGATGACGGTGTAAGTATTGTGTCGGCATTTAATAATGGTGGTGTTACTAATTTTAGTTGGCTTTGGAAACTGTTATTAACAGCTATTACGCTTGGTATGGGCTTTAAGGGTGGCGAGGTAACTCCTTTGTTTTTTATTGGTGCCGCATTGGGTAATGTATTAGCAAGTTACACTGGTAGCCCGGTTGATTTATTTGCTGGGCTTGGCTTTATTGCTGTATTTGCTGGTGCTACCAATACGCCTTTAGCTTGCACCATTATGGGTGTTGAATTATTTGGTGGCGAGAATGTGCTGTATTTTGCCGTTGCTTGCTTTGCGGCTTATTATTGTAGTGGGCATAAAGGTATTTATACCTCGCAGCGGGTAGCTGTGAGAAAGTATGGTACTTTGTAACAACCATCATTTTATCTATAATTTTTGTATCTTCTTGGCTTTCATGAAACCCTTTATCCTACATTTGCTGCCTTAATAAGTTAACAGTTGTTAGTTTTATTAAGGGCTTCTAAATTATCTTCTATGATGCACAAATATTGGTGGAAAATATTGGTAGTCGTTCTTCTGTTATATGTGGGAATTAATGGCTTTTTAGTACCAGTACCCAATCCGCCAGGTGTACCATTACAACAAAGTATTCGCAATTTATTTTTTCATGTACCTATGTGGATTGGCATGATGGTGTTGTTAGGCATATCAGTAGTATATGCCATTATGTATTTAAGAAACCCGTCGGTAAAAAATGATATTTATGCCAATGCATTTGCCACTACAGGTACGGTATTTGGTGTTTTAGGTATCAGCACTGGTGCGTTATGGGCCAATTATCAATGGGGGCAGCCTTGGAGCGGCGATCCAAAACAAAATGGTGCAGCCATTGCCATACTTATTTACCTAGCCTATTTTGTATTGCGTGGCAGTATGACAGACGATGAAAAACGAGCTAGAATAAGTGCTGTATATAATATTTTTGCCTTTTTTATGCTATTTCCTACATTGTGGATTTTACCACGCCTTACCCAATCATTGCACCCAGGTGGGCTAGGAAGCGAAGGCAATCCGGGCTTAAACCCTAAAGATTCTACCATTGCCATGCGGAGTGTGATGTATCCAGCTTTTATTGGTTGGACGTTACTTGGCGTTTGGATAACCACATTAAAAATTAGAGTGCAATTATTAACTGAGAAATATTTAACCAATGAATAAGTTTCAACGTATAGGTGCTGTAATGGCACTGGCTTTTATAACTGTTTTTGCCAATGCTCAAACAACAAATAATACAGATGTGATGCGCAGTAATGGTAAAATATATGTAGTAATGGCAGTGGTAGTCATCATCATGTCAGGCTTTTTCATCTACCTAATTAATATAGATAGAAAATTGAGTAAGCTGGAAAAGAAATAGTAGTTTTTTATTC
This sequence comes from Chitinophagales bacterium, assembly GCA_043780175.1. Taxonomy (GTDB): domain Bacteria; phylum Bacteroidota; class Bacteroidia; order Chitinophagales; family Chitinophagaceae; genus Parasediminibacterium. Next base: position 3,657 of record JAYWCY010000302.1, on the reverse strand, counting down.
TGTAACTAGCTTCGGCAGTACTATGTAACATCGTTGCGTCGCACACTGCACCTTTTAGTGCTCTATCAAGCAATGGGATGTATAAAAATGGACGCCCTGAAAATACGAACGGTAAGTTTCAACGGATTGAGGAATAGGTAGTTACAGTACTAAAATGTATATAATATTAACTGCCTTGTGGGAAAAGCTGCGAAATGATCAGAACGTACAAGTGAGTGACACAACTGCAGCTTGGTTATTAACAACTGCTGGGAACACTATTTAATTATTTTTTATAACGATTGCCATATTTAATAACTAAAAATTAAAGGTCATGCTAGAAGCAGATTATAACTTTTTCCATAGTGTGGAACAAAGTTTTGACAAAGCAGCTAAGTTTACAAAGTGGGAAAAAGGGTTGCTAGAGCAAATTAAAGCCTGTAATAGTATTTACAGTATGAAGTTTCCTGTAAAAATGGATGACGGTAGGATAGAGGTAATTGAAGCTTACAGAGTGCAACATAGCCAGCACAAAACACCTTGTAAAGGGGGAATTCGTTTTAGTATGGCTGTAAACCAAGATGAAGTGATGGCACTTGCTAGTTTAATGACCTACAAATGCGCTATTGTAAATGTGCCTTTTGGTGGTGGAAAAGGCGGTATAAAAATTAACCCAAAAGCGCACAGTGCCTACGAGTTAGAAAAAATTACCCGTCGGTATACAAGTGAGTTAGTAAAGAAAAACTTTATAGGCCCCGGTATAGATGTGCCTGCTCCCGACTATGGTACTGGCGAACGTGAAATGGCGTGGATTGTGGATACTTACCAATCATTAAAACCCGGTGAAATTGACAGTGCTGGCTGCGTAACCGGTAAGCCCGTATCGCAAGGTGGTGTGCGTGGTAGAAAAGAAGCCACAGGTTTGGGGGTGTTTTTTGGCATTCGCGAAGTGTGTAATATGCCCGATATAATGGCAAGGCTAGGCTTAACCACTGGTATAGTAGGTAAAAAAGTAGTCGTACAAGGGTTGGGTAATGTTGGTTATCATAGTGCTAAATTCTTCCGTGAACATGGTGCCATTGTGGTATCTATTGCAGAGTTTGAAGGTGCTGTTTATAGTGAAGATGGTATAAATGAAGAAGATTTATTTCAACATCGAAAAGCAACTGGCTCTATTTTAAATTTTCCTGGTGCAACTAATTTGGCAAAAAACACAGATGCGTTAGAGTTGGCTTGCGATATTTTAATTCCTGCGGCGCTGGAAAACGTAATTAACGGCGACAATGCACCACGAGTAAAAGCAAAAATTATTGGGGAGGCTGCAAATGGTCCTTTAACGCCAGAAGCTGATGAGATATTTATAGCAAAAGGTACGTTGGTGGTGCCAGATATGTACTTGAATGCTGGTGGTGTAACGGTTAGTTATTTTGAATGGTTAAAAAACCTAAGCCATGTACGATATGGTAGAATGGAAAAACGCTTTACAGAAAATATGAACCATCATATTTTAACGCAAATGGAAGGCTTAACTGGTAAAAAAGTAAGCGATGCGGAACGCAGTTTTATAGAGCATGGTGCCGATGAAGTTGACTTGGTACATAGTGGTTTAGAAGAAACTATGATTACTGCTACTAGAGAAATTATGGCCATCTGGCATGCAAATCCTGCAATTCCTGATATGCGCACAGCAGCTTATGTGTGTGCTATTGACAAAGTAGGAACAAGTTATACAGAACTAGGTATTTTTCCGTAATACTGAATTTTATATTTTATAAAAGTGCCGCCATTTTATATTGGCGGCGCTTTCGTTTTAAGATGGTAGCAATAAAAAGCCTTCTGAATTTCCAGAAGGCTTTACTTACTAATCCGTATTGAAGATTATAAATGTGCTTGTATTTTTTTGTCTAGTACACTTTTTGGTACGGCACCAATTTGTTTGTCTACCACTTTACCGCCTTTTACAAATAAAATAGCAGGTATAGAAGTAATGCCATAGTTCATACTGGTATTAGGATTAACGTCAACATTTACTTTACCAATCTTTACTTTGCCTTCGTATTCTTTGCTTAATTCTTCAATAACTGGTCCAATGGCACGACAAGGACCACACCATTCTGCCCAAAAGTCAATAACACTTAATTTGTCGCTATCCAAAACTTCGGTTTGGAAGTTTGCGTCTGTAAATTCTAAAGCCATGATTGTAAATTTTTGTTTATGATTGAGATGATTCTCCGTTTCTATGGTAAATTGATTATCAAATATACTTCCAAATATTAAAGATGCTTATTTGACTTTTCCACCATTGTTATTTTAGACGCAGTATGGCACAAAAACTGACAGAGGGGCGGAAATTTATTTTTGTAGTAAAGAATTAGCATTTGTTGCTTGCCTTAAAGGCATGTATATTCGTACCACATTTTAGCCCTTTATGTACCAAGAAATTTATAAATACTTTGTTTTAAACCGAAAAGTGAGTATTCCTGGCATCGGTAATTTTTCTGTGAATACTAATTCTGCTACGCTTGATTTTGTAACTGGTGTGCTACATGCGCCTCAGCCTAAAGTAGCATTTGAAAAGGGGCAATCAATCATCGATAGAAATTTTCTTCAATATTTATCTAAAGAGTTAAATGTTGATGAAAAGCAAGCCGTTCAGGAATTTCAAGCTTTTAGTTTAAGTATTAAAGAAAATTTAGAGAGCAATAAACAAGTTGAATTACCTGGCATTGGTAAGTTACAAAAAGGGTATCATGATAGTGATGTATTATTTATTGAAGAAAATATAGCTGCGCCTATTTTTTTAAATGATATAAAATTAGGATCTGCAACAGATAGTAAAGCTAATTTGGTAGAATTGTACAAAACTGGCGACAACTTAATTATTACAGAAGAAACGGAGGATGATCGTCTTGAAATGATTGTTAAAGAAAAAGAAGAAGATTATTGGTGGGTTTATGCATTAATATTGGCTTTAATGGGTGTTGGCGCTTTGTTGTACTATTACATTTAATGATTCATTTTTATTTTAATGGCTGAAAGAATTCAACATCAACAGTGCCCAAGTTGTGGCAGTAGTTCTATAAAAAATTGTTTATCTGCAAAAGATTATACAGTCAGTAACGAGGTATTTGATATTTGGCATTGTAACGAATGCTCATTGCGATTTACACAAGCTATACCAATTGCCGAAGAAATTGGGCCATATTATCAATCTACCAGTTATGTGTCGCATTCTGATACCAATGAAGGCTTTATTAATCGCCTATACCATTTGGTAAGAAATTTTACTTTAAAAGGTAAGTTGGCTTTGCTAAAACAAGTTACAGGCTTACAAGTTGGTACTTTGTTAGATGTAGGTGCTGGTACTGGTGCATTTTCGCAAATAATGACTGATAATGGCTGGGCTGTTACTTCCTTAGAACCTGACGATACTGCCAGAAAAGTAGCCAAAGAAAAATATGATTTAGAACTGCAAAGCCCTAGCGATTTATACTATTTAGATAATAACCAATTTGATGCAATTGCTATGTGGCATGTGCTAGAACATGTACACGATTTGCAAGGTTATTTAACTAAATTTCATGATATTTTAAAGCCAAATGGTAAGCTAATTATTGCTGTGCCTAACTATACCAGCAACGATGCTTCGAATTACGGTAGCAGTTGGGCTGCCTACGA
>JAYWCY010000301.1:0-9391 GCA_043780175.1 Chitinophagales bacterium | reverse complement strand
TTAGATGATTTTACTATCATTTCTTATAAAAAGTTAGCGGCCGATTCAATTATAATTATTACCGAGAAAAATGGTATGGATGGTAATGACAATAAACCCGCTTTATTACGACATACCTACACCATCAGCAACCATTTTTTTATCAATAAAAAGGAAGTAAAATTTGATGGAACAGATAAATGGCTATTACGAAACATCTATAAATTTAGCAAATAATTTTGTAAAACCAACGGCCACGCATTTCATGACGTGGCCGTTATTTTAATACAATAGCTATCATCTTAGCGCTTCATAAAGCCTAAAATGATAGGAAACAATTTACCAGGTTCTTCTACCTGTGGATTATGGCCACTTTTCTCAAACATTACAAACTGCGCTTGTGGGCAGTAGGTTTTATACGCAACTTCCATACGTGGCACTGCTACTCTATCATACCTACCAGCATAAATGAGTATTGGCATTGTTAAATCTTTCAACTTGTCTCTAAAGTCAAAACTGCCAATATCGCTGCTTAGCACAAAATCGCCATCTGCTCCCACCATTTGGTAATACAACGACACATTCAACGGATTAGGATAGGGTTTTCGCTTGCTACGACTAATAAAATTATCAGGGTTGTAGGCATACAAGAATCCATAAGGCACTTTACCATAAATATCTTGGTGTAATTGGTCACTGCTTACCAACCCTTTCTTTCTAATCGTCATTAATTCTTCCCAAACTTCTGGGTAATTCGTTTTTATTTCGTGATTGCTATTGTCATCATTTTCTTGCCACATGGCATAGCTGTGAAAGCCATTGGCAATAATTAAATGGCTTAAGTTATTGGCATATTTTAACGCATAACCTTGCGCCACTAAGCTACCGTAACTGTGACCTAATAAGCTCACTTTGTTTAAATGCAAAGCCGTTCTCAACCCTTCAATATCTTCGATATCTCTTGCTAGCGTATATTCTGAAGGTATTTTAGCAGTATCAGATTTACCTCTACCAAACGCATCAAAGTAGATTAATTGAATGTTTCCTTTAATGGCAAGCGAATCAAAAACTCTGTAGGCAAAATGGTTATTACCAGGCCCACCCGGAATAATCATTAATGGCTCGCCTTTACCTACAATTACTACCCATAGTTTAGCGCCATTAACAGTGATGTATTTACCATCTGTAAAACTATCTGGCACGTGCACATGCTTTTGTGAGCTAGCCCCAAATACACAATATATAAGGAGTATTCCTATAAAAAATTGCTTCATCTATTAAAATTTACGTGTCAAGAATACTATTCAAAAAGAAGCCAATCTTTTGCAAGATTGACTTCTATATTTCTGAGTTAATTTGGCTAATTTATTTACCAATCGTTTTTAGCATTTCCTTTACAGCAGCTTCCAATTGGGTGTCTTTACCGTTTAACAAATCCTCATACGGTAACGGCACTTTCATATCGGGCTCTACTTGTAGATTTTCTGTTGGACGATTTTCTTTACCAATTGTGGCCACCATTGGGATACCAAATACAATGGTGGGGTCTATTTGAGTTTCCCACCATACGGCCGTACCAGTACCTGGTACAGGCATACCAATTAGTTTACCTATGCCATTAGCTTTGTACACGTACGGAAAAATAAAGGCATCGCTATAGTTACCTTCACTCATTACAACGCAGCTTGGTTTACTCCATCTGTCCATGGGTTCTGTAGGTGGTACTGGATTGCCCTGTGGTGCAAAACTTAAATAAGATTTACCACTTAAAAATGTATTTAAATCATTATGCAACCAACCCCCACCATTAAATCGGGTGTCTACAATTAACGCTTCTTTGTTTTTATTACGGCCCATTACCTCGTCAATCGTATTACGGTAGCTACCGTCATTCATGCCTTGTACATGCACATAGCCCACTTTACCACCGCTTAATTTGTCTACCATATTGTACATCATAGTAGTCCAGCGCTTGTACATTAGGGCGCTTTCTTCAGCAAAAGCTATTGGTTTTACTATTTCGTCATAACGGGTATTGGTTTTGGTATCTATTACAGAAATTAGCGTGTTTTTTCCCACTTTACGATTTAAATATTTCGCCCAATCTTCTGTATTTACCAATGTTTCGCCGTCTATTTTTTCAATAATGCAGCCAGCTTTTATTTTACTACTTGCTTTATCTACTGGGCCACCAGCAATCACTTCGGTTATTTTTAAGCCATTGCCTGTGTAGGTTTCATCATACAATACACCTAAGGCTGCCGTAATATCTGGGTTTACCATTTGCGGGCTATATCTACCACCTGTATGAGAGCCATTCAATTCGCCCAACATTTCACTCAGCAATTCTTGAAAATCGTAGTTATTACTGATATGTGGCAAAAACTTAGCATAGGTATCTTTGTACATTTTCCAGTCAATACCATGGATAGTGGGGTCATAAAATTTCTCCTTCACTTGTCTCCAGCAATGCTCAAAAATATAAGCTCTTTCTTTTGCTGCATCCAATACCATTTCGCTAGCCACGCCTATTGGTGTGGCTTTACCAGTTTCATCAATTTTTAACAAACTACCATTATTGGTTACAAATACGGCTTTACCATCTTTACTCATTTGTATACCGCTTGGGCTTGCGCCCAGCTTGGCCAGTATTTTGGTATCTCTGGTTCTTGGTTCGGTTACCCATAAGTCGTACCCTTTTTCGAAGGCTGCTAAATAGTAAATTTTACTACCATCTGGTGTAATGGCGTAATCGCTAATAGACGAACTATTGATGGTTAAACGGACACGCCTATTTTCAATATCTGTAAAATCAGGTACCCATTTTTTATTGGAAGAATCTTTTTTAGCGGTTGAATCTTTTTTATCAGTGGTTGATTTTTCTTTCCATAACGCATAATCATCTTTCGATAATTTGAATTGATCGTATGCAGGTTGATCCAAAAATGCACCATAAATATCTACTTCTCTATTACCTTGAAATGCAATTGAACGGCGACCTTCTTTGTTATTTTCCCAAGTCATTAATTTACCATCTAATGCCCATTTAGGATTAGATTCTCCAAAGCCACTATTAATAGGATGTTCTATTTTACCAGAACCATCCGCTTTAATGATGGCAGCGTGAGAGCCTCCAAAACCAAAATACTCATCATTGGCTAAAATATATTTACCATCTGGACTCCAATTAAAGTCTAAATCACCATCGGCATAGCTAAAATTATGCCCCTTAGGAATTAATGTACGCGATTGTTTACTAGCAATATTGTACACTTTCAGTACATTTCTATTTTCCAAATAAGCTACTTCTTTACCATCAGGAGAATATTTTGGTAAAAATTCTTCAGCAGTTGTAGCAATTAAAGGTTCTTCCTTCAATACTGTGGCAGCATAAAAGTAGGGCTCTTCTTTTCGCACAATGGTAGTTGTATAAATGTCCCAGTTATCATTACGTTCAGCTGCATAAATTAAACGTTTGCCATCAGCACTCCATTCTATCATACGCTCTTGCTGTGGTGTATTAGTAATGCGTTTGGTTTGGCCTCCTTCTACGCTTGTAACAAATATTTCACCACGGGTTACAAAAGCAATTTCCTTACCATTTGGCGATAAAGCAAATTCACCTACATTACCATTTACTGGAACGTTTTTCTCTATATTTTGTCTGCCATCGTTATAAATCTGTACCGCTAATTTTTTAGGATTACCATCAGCTTGCATCGTATAAATATCCCCATCGTTGGTAAAGCATAAAGTATTGTTATTACTAATACTTAAATGGCGAACCGGATTGATTTTAAAAGTTGATAATTGCTTTTCAGAAGCAGTAGCACCTAGGGATTTTTTATAGATATTTTGATTACCATTTTTCTCACTCAAATAATAAACCGATTGGTCGTCGCTACTAAAAACTGGCTCTCTATCTTCGCCTTCAAAATCACTTATTTTTTTGTAATGATTGGCTTTTACATCCATTACCCATACATCTCTGGTTACAGATGAGGTATGGTGCTTACGCCAAGGATCTTCATAGCCTTTTCTATCTTCAAATACTATTTGCGTGCCCTTACTATTATAATGTGCTTTTTCCATACCAGCACCTGATAGCAATATGGGTGTACCACCAGAAACTGGCACGCTATAGAGGTTTTGAAATAATCGTGGACTATAAAAACGCACATTACTAGCCTGCACATTTCTTGCACTTCCAAAAATGATGTGTTGATCGTCTATCGAAAAATCAAACGGATAATCACCTGCACTATTATAGGTAATGCGTGTTGGTGTGCCCCCTGTGGCTGGCATAACAAATACATCAAAATTTCCATATCTATCACTGGCGAAAGCAATGGTTTTACCATCGTGGCTCCATACAGGCATCATATCTTGTGCCTCATGTATGGTGAGTGGCACAGCCACGCCGCCATTAGCATCTACTCGATAAATATCACCTTTGTAGCCAAAAGCGATGGTTTTACCATCGGGCGAAATGGCTGGATAACGCAACCAAGCAGCATTACTTTGCGCCATCCCATAGATGGCTACACCTACAAATAGTAGGCTTAGAAAGACTTTACGCATATGTGTTAGTTTTTGTTTTTGTAAAAATGATTGTACAATGTACTATTTACCTACAAATAGTTGTTGTATTTTTTAACAAATAGCCCCTTAAACCTTATAGACGGTAATACATCTTAGTGACGAATCGTATCTTTTACAAGTAATTAAATGAATAAGTATGATAAGAATAAGTATCATTGGCAGTTTTTTACTGGCAGCTTTATTGAGCAGTAGTAGTAGCAGTGCCCAAAATATTTATGTAAAAATTCGTCCGGTAGCACCCGTAATAATAAGGCCAGCCGCACCACGACCAACAACGATATGGATAGAGCCAGAATGGGTATGGCGCGGCGGTAAGTATGTATATGTAAATGGCTACTGGGCCGAACCAAAATTGGGTTACAGGTATATGCCTGGTTATTGGCAAAGAACAAGACGTGGAGACATTTGGGTAATTGGTCGTTGGAGAAGGTAGAGAAACACCTAGTTGCAGGTTATACTATCATTTGCAAATAGTCGAGAATGTAAGATGTTGGTGAAAGCAACACCAACATCGGCGAAATCTAACGCTACTTCTACATTTACCACACCAGTACCTGCGTTTAATGTTAGATGTTGGTGAAAGGAATACCAACATCGGCGAAAACTTATTTATCTGTCTTTACAACGTACAATTTGCAAAATTCGTTTTGTCCAAACAGCTCGTTGTTTTCTTTGAATAAATCTATTCTTAATTCGTCGTCACCAAATTTGAATTTGTAATTATTTTCAATTACAAATTTGTCAACAAGTATTTTGAAGTCTCTATCTTTCTGAAAGTCCCATTTACTTTCAAAATAGTGATAGTCGTTGTCACTTCCTTTATAATAGTATCCTTTAAAGGTTGCAGAGGAATTGAGGATGAAAGCACTTTTTAATTCTTCATTTTTTATTTCCTTGTATTTGTCGCAGCTTGTCAAACAGATAAGGATCAATATTAAAATTACAATAGATTTTTTCATTGTAGTGGGTCATTTTGCATTACAGCCAACTCAAAAAATATAGGCAAGTCTGTTTATAACAAACTAACTATCAATCTTATCCATTTTCCCACCTAATCTAACGCTACATCTACATTTACCACACCAGTACCTGTGTTTAACGTAAGATGTTGGTGAAAGTAACATCGGCGAAAAAGCATGAAGCCCCATGTTAGCGGCTGTTTTCGATTAACTACTTTTTCACTTTAATTTCAACTTCTGCCCCATCAGGAATGTCTTTCAATTGAAAGTGAATTTCACCTGTCAAGTTATAATGTTCGTGTAGGTCAACAGCATACATATTTTTCTCGTCATAAGCGCCACCAATAATTGGAAGAATTGTATATGAGTATACTTGAGTCGGTTTAAGATTTATTCCGTGAGCCAGAAGTTTGTCAACTAAAACTGGTAGAATTAACTCCTCGGTCAATTCATAACTCAGCTTTTTGTCAAAAAAATCTTGATAGTCGTCCGCTTTAAACTCACACGTTCCACCTCCAACATCAAGAAAAAATAAATGACCTTCGTCATTTTTAAGTAATGCGTCACCAGACTTTGTCAAAGCAACGATGGATTTGTCGACAGTCAACCAGAGCCAAGTCGAAAGAATTTTCGAAAGGTCAATTTTATCCAAAGGAACAATGTATTTTTCTATGTCAATTATCATTTTACAAATAGCCACTAAGGCAAGTATATACCACATTAGTCGTTCTATCAAATATTTTCTTGCTACTGATTATAAATGTCTTCGCCTTTTTGTATTGTTATTGTCACAATCCAATCGCTTTGCCATTTGTATAGTTGTATTTTTATCAATCTAACGCTACTTGTACATTTACCACACCAATACCTATGTTTAATGTAGGATGTTGGTGAAAGCAATACCAACAGCGGCGAAAGGTGTGGGTAGCTAGTAGTTGGAAAAGATAATAAAAAAAATGCCTCACAATATTGTGAGGCACTTATAATAAGATTACTTAGTAGCTTACTTACAAAAAAATTATTTTTTTGTAGCAGAATCCATAGCAGCTTTTGCAGTATCCATTGCTTTTTTAGCAGTATCCATTGCAGCAGCCATTTTCATAGAATCAGCCATTTTGATAGAATCAGCAACTTTTAATGAATCAGCAGCGGCTTCTTTGTTAGCACCACCACCACAAGCAGCAAATGCAACTGCTACAGCGAACAATACGAATAATTTTTTCATTGTAATTTTGGTTTAAAATTTGTTGCAAATATAGGTGCCAGATTGAAAGCACCAAATTTTAACGAAAGTTTTTTATTTTTTTCTAAAGAATATTCTCACAGGGACGCCTTTGAAATTAAAATTATTGCGTAACTGATTTTCTAAATAATTCCTGTATGGTGATTTAATATCATCAGGATAATTAGTAAAAAACGCAAATGATGGAACGTGTGTAGGTATTTGTGTAACAAATTTAATTTTTACAGCATGACCGCGTACTACTGGTGCATGATATGATTCTATTACTTTTAACATCACCTCGTTTAATTGTGATGTAGGTATGCGACGTTTTTTACTTTCATACACTTCTAATCCTATCTCAATGGCTTTTAAGATGCGTAGCTTCTCTTTTGCCGATATAAATAAAATAGGCACATCGGTAAATGGTGCTATTTTTTGTTTCAATTTGGCTTCGTAATCACGTGCAGTATTGGTTTCTTTAGCCATTAAATCCCACTTATTTACCAAAACTACAATACCCTTACCCTTTCGAACCGCCAAGCTAAATATGTTTACATCTTGAGCAGTGATGCCATTTACAGCATCAATTACTAGCAAACAAACGTCTGCCTCATCTACCGCACGAATAGCGCGTATAACAGAATAAAATTCTAAATCTTCTTTTTCCTTGGTTTTTTTACGCAAACCAGCCGTATCTATTAGTACAAATTCTTTTTGAAATAAGTTGTAATGTGTGTGAATTGTATCTCTAGTAGTACCAGCAATATCGCTTACAATAGTACGTTCAGAACCTACCAATGCATTTAATAAAGATGACTTGCCCACATTTGGCTGACCAATAATGGCAAATTTTGGCAACTCTACTTGCGATAATAAACCATCAACATCTTCTTGTGTAATTGGTGCTACAATAGCATCTAGCAATTCGCCAGTACCGCCACCACTGATACTACTTACCGTGTAAATAATATCAAAACCAAGACTATAAAATTCAGTAGCATCTAGTTCACGCTGCCCATTATCTACCTTATTAACCACCATATATACTGGTTTGGTACTACGGCGCAATAAATCCGCCATTGCATCATCCAAATCTGTAATACCAGTAACCACATCTACCATAAATATGATGGCATTGGCTTCTTCGATTGCAATTTTTACTTGCTTGCGAATCTCTACTTCAAAAATATCATCGCTTTGTGGTACAAACCCACCCGTATCTATCAAGTTAAAAGGTTTGCCATTCCATTCGGCAATACCATATTGTCTGTCTCTAGTTACGCCACTAATATCATCCACAATGGCTTTCCGTTGCTCTAAAAATCTATTAAACAAGGTACTTTTACCTACGTTTGGTCTACCCACAATTGCTACTGTATAACTCATATGCCCCTGCCCCCTAAAGGGGAATTTAAAGCCTATCAATTTGATTATGATAGGTTTATGAAAAATATTTTTATGTTACAAACCACTTTACCACTCGCTTATGGATTAGGTGGATTAATGGTATCCATACTCTTTTAGTCGCATTTCATTGTCACGCCACTTTGGTTTAACCTTCACAAACAACTCTAAAAATACTTTATTTTGTATAAATGCCTCAATATCTATTCTCGCCAATGTGCCTATTTCACGGATCATCTTTCCTTTTTCTCCAATAATAATGGTTTTTTGTGTATCTCTATTAACCACAATATCTGCTTGAATTTTGGTTAATGAATCTTTCTCTTTGTATTCATTAATGAGTACAGCCGTGTGGTAAGGTATTTCGTCGCCAAATAATTCGTAAATTTTTTCTCTAATAATTTCACTTACAAAAAAACGTGTTGGTAAATCGCTTAAATCATCATCGCTATAAAAAGGAAACCCTTCGGGCATTAATACCAAAATAGCTTCTAATAGTTTCTGCAAATGGTGTTTTTCAAGTGCCGAAATTTTAATTAACTGCTTGCAATACGGCTTTGCGGCAAAAAAAGCCTCCGCTTCTGCTATTTTACCATTCTTAGCAACATCAATTTTATTTAAAATAACTAAACATGGTACCTTTAGTTTTAAAGAAGCAAAAATAGCATCACATTCTTCAAAATTATCATTGGCATCTACAATTAGCAAAGCCACATCTGCATCTTCTAAAGCACTTTTTACAGCACCCATCATTTTAGTATGCAGCTTATATCTTGCTTCAATAATGCCTGGTGTATCTGAAAAAATAATTTGATATTCACCCGGCTTATTTAAGAAAGCTTTGATACGATGCCTTGTCGTTTGCACCTTAGGTGAAACAATGGCCATTTTCTCGCCCATTAAAGCATTCAGCAAAGTGCTTTTGCCTGCGTTGGGTTTACCAAATATGTTTACAAAGCCTGCTTTCATTTTACCTGAATTGATGGGAACGCTGATTATTAGGATCGAACTGATTTAAAATGATTCTTTTACTCGTTAGACAAAAATCAGTGTTTATCTTGATAATCTGTGTCATCTGTGTTCCAATATCCAATAATAAAAAAAGCCTCAAACGAGGCTTCTGTTATCTGTTGCGAGAAGAGGGTTCGAACCTCTGACCTTCGGGTTATGAGCCCGACGAGCTACCGCTGCTCTATCTCGCGATTTATTTGGATTGCAAAAG
>JAYWCY010000300.1:0-12364 GCA_043780175.1 Chitinophagales bacterium | reverse complement strand
CCACCATGCAACGCATTAGGCGCATTATTAATTGCTAAGCTGTATGATTTACCATCAATGGTAAATTTACCTTTTGCTATGCGGTTGCCATAACGGCCAATGGTTGCACCAAAATATGGCTCTTCCTTATTAATTTTAAAGCTATCTAAGTTGTCGAAACCTACAACAACATCAGTTAGTTTACCATTTTTGTCTGGCACCAATAAACTTACAAAACGACCACCAAAATTGGTAAGGGCTAATTGCATGTTGTTTTTATTTTTTAATACATACAAATTGGTTTGCTTACCGTCAATTGTTTGCTGAAAAACTTTTGCATCTGGTATTGTAGCGATGGTTGTGCTATCTGCACCAGATGCTGCTGGTTTAGGTGTGTTGTTACATGCGGTTGCAAGCAATGCAACCACCAGAGAAAGTGATAAAAAATAACGGTTCATACGGCTGTGTTTGTTTGATGATTTGTATTGCAATATTATTATTAAATGTCAATACTACAATTTATTTAACTGAAGATATTTGAAACAAAAAAAGCCGCTAAGAATAGCAGCCTTGTACTTAACTAACCCCTGTAATTATTAATTTAATTTCTTTTTTAAAGTAGATACTTGTTCTTGCAAATTATTTACCATACCAGCTAGTTGATTCACATCCCAACGTTGCACAGTATTGGCTTTTTGCATAATATATACAGCTTTCCAAACTTCTAGCACATCTTCTTCGTTTACATTATATGGCTCATAAATAGGATTATCGCTTATTAATGTTAGTTTGTTTTTTAAGCGATTATTTTTCATAATACGTTTATAAACAACGCCTTCACTTTTAGATAATACAATATAACTATTACTATTTCTAACATCATCTAAGGCTTCAACTTTTTCGCCTACAATTACACTACCGCTTGGTGTAGGTAACATGCTATCGCCCACAATTTCAAAAGCGCGGTACTGTCCTGGTGCTAGCATTGGCAATGTAAAAGTATTTAGCTCATCAACAAAGTCAGGATCTGCATAGCCGGCCAAGTAACCCGCAGCAGCTTTTACAGGCACAAACTGTATGTCTACACTTTGCGCAGCAATTTTTAATTTGCGACGTTGCTCTATGTAGCTAGTACCTTTTACTTCGGATAGATCTTTTAACAACAATTCGTCTAAGGTCAATTTAAAAATAACGCTCATGGTTTCTAGCACGTCTAACCGTGGTTCAGCACGCTCTTCTTCGTAGGCACCAATTAACGAACGTTTGATGTTTAGTTTGTTGGCGAATTCTTCTTGTGTCCACCCACGAAGTTTGCGTAGATAGCGAAAGTTTTTACCGGCGTAACTCATAACTAATAAGTTTAGTTTTCAAAAATACTAACTATTTTAGTTTTTCCAAATTTATTTTTATTTCTGACACAAATTTTGAGAGCAATCAAACGAATACTTATTATTAATTATACTAGTTGAGTAATGATTTTTTCGAAATACAAAATCTATTGCACTATTGCGTAAGGGATGGCAACGAATTGCGAAGCACTCATAGAAACCAAAACAATAAAATAAATGAGATAAAAGCCCACAGCTACCGTAGGTAGCGAGGACTTGTAGTGAACAGCCTGACCGCTACAAGGCGGGCACGCCATAAATACGTGAGATGCAGGATTTTGCCATGATGTACTACCGATACCCTATAAACTTCAACTTATACAATATTGTCAAAATTTACTGTGCTAGTTTTTTATAGTGTTAATGCCTATATTGCCAAGCAAAACCACCTCTGCTTATTTAGGGAGGTAAATACTAAATTGTAGCTGATGAAATCTAACAGACTCACAAACGCCATTTTAATAGCCATGGCACTTGGCATTGTTATTGGCTTTTTAATACATACGTACAGTGGCCCAGAAACAATTAGTGCTTTTGCAAAAAACATCAAGCTACTTGGTACCATATTCATTCGTCTTGTAAAAACCATTATTGCCCCATTGGTATTTACAACCTTGGTGGTAGGTATTGCTAAATTAGGCGATTTAAAAACGGTTGGGCGTGTGGGTGGTAAAGCCATGTTGTGGTTTTTTTCGGCTTCGTTGGTAAGTTTATTAATTGGTATGCTATTGGTAAATGTATTACATCCAGGTAGTTACATTGATTTAACACAGGCTGACAATTCTGGTTTAAAAGATTTGATGAGCAAAACCTCAGAATTTTCTTTACAAAAATTTGTAGAGCATATTATACCATCCAGCGCATTTGAAGCGATGGCTAATAATGAAATATTGCAAATTGTTGTCTTTTCAATATTTTTTGGTGTGGCGGCCGCTGGTATGGGCGAATATGCTAAACCAGTAGTAAAAACCTTGGACGTTGCTGCACACATTATTTTAAAAATAGTAGGCTTTATCATGAATTTTGCACCTGTGGGTGTGTTTGGTACACTGGCAGCAGTAGTAGCAGAAAAAGGATTAAGTATTTTTAGTTTTTACTTTATCTACTTCGCCTACTTTGCCCTAGGCATTGCTTGTTTATGGGCTTTAATGATTTTAATTGGTTTTTTAGTATTGGGTAAACGATTACCAGTATTGCTAAAACACATTCGCAATCCATTATTAATTGCCTTTAGCACAACCAGTAGTGAAGCTGTATTTCCTAAACTAACAGAAGAACTAGAGCGTTTTGGTTGCAAGAGTAATATTGTTTCGTTCATTTTACCATTAGGTTATTCTTTTAACCTTGATGGTAGTATGATGTATATGACATTTGCTAGCTTGGCTATTGCCCAAGCTTATGGTATACATTTAGATATTGGTACACAGTTAACCATGTTATTGGTGCTAATGCTTACCAGCAAAGGGATTGCAGGCGTACCGAGGGCCTCTTTAATTATTGTATTGGCTACTTGTTCTATGTTTAAAATTCCCCCTGAAGGCGTGGCGTTAATATTACCTATTGACCATTTTTGCGATATGTTACGTACAGCTACGAATGTACTTGGTAATGCACTAGCAACAAGTGTGGTAAGTAAATGGGAAGGCGCATTAGAATATACACAACCCCAAGAAGCATAATCGTAATTAGACCGAGCCACTTAACTTAATAATCTACTGATGAAACAACTTTTTAGCCTTGCCTGTTTGTTATTATTAGCATCTATTGCATGCTTTTCACAAACAGATAGCTTATTGCTAACCGTTCGTAATCAATATGAAGGTGAAATAAAAAATGCGACTGTAACTGTAGTAAAAACGGGCGAAACAGCTACCACAAACGACCGAGGTCTGGTAACTTTAAAAGCGAGTGTAAATGACGTAATTACTATTAGCAAAGAAAAATACGATACAACTGACATTGTCATCAAAAATATTAAAGGAGAAGTAAGTGCTATTGCACACAAACAGTTTACTTGGAAGGATCTAATCACCCCAATGTTTTACATTATTAATGGTGGTTTGTGGTTAATGCTTCTCATCATTTTTGCTGAAACAGGTTTATTTATTGGCTTCTTTTTCCCAGGGGATTCTTTATTATTTGTAGCTGGTATTTTTAGCGATAAGCTAGCTGCATCCGTATTTGATACTGGTAATGTGTACTTGAACCTATTATTAATTATTGCGCTAACAACCGCAGCAGGTATTTTAGGTAATTCGGCTGGTTATTGGTTTGGTAAACGCATTGGTACAACCATGTTTCAATGGCATGACAATATTTTATTTAAAAAGAAATACCTCCACCAAGCACATGATTTTTACGAAAAGCATGGTGGCGGTGCGATCGTATTTGCCCGATTTGTACCTATTGTAAGAACATTTGCACCTATTGTAGCTGGCATCGTAGCAATGGATAAACAAAAGTTTACTTTTTTTAATATATTAGGTTGTATTGCTTGGGTAGCTAGTATGATTTTAGGCGGTCACTTCTTACAAAAATGGATTTTAAACCAGTTTCATTTTGACTTAAAGCAACATTTAGAGGTAATAGTGATAGGTATTGTATTGGTAACAACCGCACCTGTTATTATTAAATTGGTATTTGGTAAATCTTCTTCAAACCACAAATAATATATACAATGACAAAGAAGGAATATGGTATTTTATCACTTCCTGTAATTGTTGGGTCACTTGGTTTTTTTGTTGACATCTACGATTTGCTACTATTTAACATCGTTCGCAAGAAAAGTTTGTTTGACCTACACGTTCCAGATGCACTAGCCAAAGAATTTGGTGAAAGTGTGGTAAGCTGGCAAATGCTTGGCCTTGTAATTGGTGGCATTTTATGGGGTATGCTAGGCGACAAAAAAGGGCGTAAAAGTGTGTTATTTGGATCCATCATTTTATATTCTGCGGCAACGATAGCCAATGGCTTCGTAACTACCGTAACGCAATACACTGTACTTCGTTTTATAGCTGGTTTAGGGCTTGCCGGCGAGCTTGGTGCAAGTATTACACTAGTTAGCGAAATGCTACCAAAAGATAAGCGTGGTATTGGTAACTCTATTATCGCAACAAGCGGTGTATTAGGCACTATTGCTGCCTATTTTGTATACTCATTAAGTCACGAAAACTGGCGCCTGTGTTATTTTATTGGTGGTAGTATGGGCTTTATGCTACTATTTTTGCGTATAAGTGTTTTAGAAAGTAGTATGTACGACGCAGCTAAAAAACAAGCATCGCAAATGGGTAATTTTTGGATGTTATTTACCAATTGGGAGCGTTTTTGCCGTTACTTACGTTCTATATTAATTGGCTTGCCTGTGTGGTTTGTAATAGGTGTAATGATTAGTTTTTCTGATGAATTTGCTAAACGGTTTGGCATTGCAGATTTTGACCAACCTAAAGCTTTAATGTTGCAATATTCAGCTTTAACCTTTGGCGATATGGGTGCAGGTTTACTGAGTAATTATTTAAAAAGCCGTAAGAAAACCTTACTCATTTACTACTTCATTTTATCTGTTTTTATTGCTTTGTTTTTTATACTAAAAGGTGGTGGTAATGCAACCAATATGTACTTACTGTGCATGGGGCTTGGTTTCGGTTCAGGTATATCGGTTTTGTACATTACCATGAGTGCAGAACAATTTGGTACTAATTTAAGAGCAACGGCAGCTATTTCAATCCCTAATTTAGTACGTGGTTTTTTGCCAATAATTATACTATTGTTCAAATTTTTAAGAAGCGAAACAGTTTTAAATAATTATGTAACAGCAGCTTGGGTAACCGCAATAATAGTTGTTACCACTGGCTTAATTTCGGTATTATATACTAAGAGACATTTAATAAAGATTTGGATTTTGTAGAAAGCAACTAACCACATAGACACATAGGCACATAGAAAAAAAATCAATAAAACTATGTGCCTATGTGGTTAAAAATAACAACTAACTATGACACAACAAAAACAATTTGGGCTTTTTTCAATACCAGTAATTGTAGCTGCGCTTGGCTACTTTGTTGATATTTATGATTTATTGCTTTTTACCATTGTACGTGAACCTAGTTTAAAGGGTTTAGGCATTATACTAACTGATAAGGTTGCAGTATTAGCAGCAAGTGCTAAGATTATTAACTGGCAAATGGTAGGCTTACTAATTGGCGGTATTTTATGGGGCGTTATTGGCGATAAAAAAGGTAGATTAAGTGTACTATTTGGATCGATAGCCATGTACTCTATAGCAAATTTTGTAACTGGCTATGTACAAACTGTAGAACATTATGCTTGGGCTAGATTTGTAGCTGGTATTGGTTTAGCTGGCGAATTAGGTGCAGGTATTACCTTAATCAGTGAATTATTACCGCAGAAAAAACGTGGCGTGGGTACATCTTTAGTGGCTGGTATTGGTTTGTTTGGTGCGGTGTTTGCTTATTTTACTTTTAAGCTAACGAACGATTGGCGCTTGTGTTATAAAATTGGTGGTGGCTTAGGTGTTGGGTTACTTTTGTTACGCATTTCAGTAGCAGAAAGTGGTATGTTTCAGCAAACCAAACAGCAAGATGTACAACGTGGTAATTTCTTAATGTTTTTTACTAATGGCACACGTTTTAAAAAGTACATGCTTGCTATATTAATAGGCTTGCCTACTTGGTATGTTATTGGCATTTTGGTAAATTATAGCAATCGCTTTGCAAAAGAATTTTATGGCGATAACCACATTGAAAGTGGTAAGGCAATTATGTTTGCGTATGTTGGTATTGCCTTCGGCGATATTTTAATTGGGTTATTAAGCCAATATTTACAAAGCAGAAAAAAAGCATTGTTTAGCTTTTACACCCTTACTATTGTATCACTATTTTTATTCTTTAGTCCATTTATACAAAACGATGATAAGATGTATTTGGTATGTGGTTTATTAGGGTTTTCAACAGGCTTTTGGGCCATTTTTGTAAC
Source organism: Chitinophagales bacterium (assembly GCA_043780175.1). GTDB lineage: Bacteria > Bacteroidota > Bacteroidia > Chitinophagales > Chitinophagaceae > Parasediminibacterium. The sequence goes on along the minus strand of JAYWCY010000300.1, from coordinate 6,005 downwards.
CATGGGTGCAGAACAATTTGGCACTAACTTACGAGCCACCGCTGCCACTACAATACCTAATATGGTGCGTGGTGCATTACCATTAATTAACCTATTATTTTTAGATATTTTCCAAAAAAGTTGGGGCTATTCGCTTACAAAAAGTGGCATTATCACGGGCATTCTGGTAATGTCAATTGCTTTACTAGCTGCTTACTTTTCAGAAGAAACCTTTCATAAAGATTTGAATTATGTGGAGGTGTAAAGCTAAAGCTGTTACCAAAAACAGAACAAGCGTTACAAAAAAGAGAATGCTAGTTTACCACAACAGGAGTGTAGGGTTAAACAAATAAACGCAGCTCACAATAAAACTCAGCAAATGTTGATGCCAAATGAATTGTTGATACAATTGCCTTAATTGTTCGTAATTCGTGCTATGAAATTTTTAGTTATTCGCTTCTCTTCTATTGGTGATATAGTATTAGCCACAGCTGCTATAAGGTGCTTAAAACTACAAGTACCTAATGCGGAAGTACATTTTTTAAGCAAGCAAAATTTTAAAGCGGTTACAGAAGCTAATCCTTATATCGACCGTTTTTTTTACCTAAACAACAATCTTGATAGTGTAATTGCAGAGCTAAAACTTGAGCACTATGATTATATCATAGACTTGCACAAAAACTTTAGAACATTTAAAATAAAACTGGCTTTAAGTTGCAAATATTTAAGCTACAATAAAGAAAGTTTCGCCAAATTTTTAATGACGAAATTTGGCATTAACCGCATGAGTGGCAGGCATATTAGCGATAGGTGTTTGGATGCACTAGCACCAATTGGTGTGGTAAATGATGGCAAAGGTTTAGACTATTTTATCTCTGAAAAAGATGTTGTACCAATTACCGATTTACCAGCACAACATCGTTTTGGCTTTATCGCTATTGTTATCGGTGCATCATATTTTACAAAAAAATTACCAGTACAAAAACTACAAGAATTGTGTTTAAAAATTAATTACCCAATAGTATTACTTGGCGGTAAAGAAGATGCAGAAGTTGGTAACCAAGTAGCAAGTGTAAATGATATTAAGATTTATAATGCCTGCGGTAAATTTCGCTTAAACGAGTCGGCAGATTTAGTAAGGCAGTCTAGGTTAGTTATTTCACATGATACTGGCTTGCAATACATAGCTTGTGCCTTAAACAAAAAAGTGCTAGCGCTATGGGGCGGCACCTCACCAAAACTTGATGTAGAGCCTTACTATGACAAGCATAGCAACAATATGTATGAGAATTTTATTGTACCAGATTTACCCTGCCAGCCTTGTAGCAATTTTGGCACTCAAACTTGCCCTAAAAAACATTTTAAATGCATGATGCTACAGGATATAGAAGCAATTGCAGTAAAGGCATTGCAATGGCGATAATCAATATTTCCTTGGTCCTTTGTAGCTATTCTTTACCCGCTCACCATATGCAACTACCGAATCCATTAAAATCTTCATTTTATCTGGCCTAGTTTGGTAATATTGATAACTAGTATAAAATTGTTTTTTGGTAGTTTTATTAGATACAAAAACCTGCTCATACAATTGAATATTCATCTTATGAGTTTTGTGTAACGAATCAATGTTTGGTATTTGGTTAAACCAGGCATCCGCATTTTGTAAATCCCATAGTACTGTTTTCATATCATTAAGTGACAGCACTTCATTTTCTGGGGATTTATTTCTACAAGCAACCAAAATTACCAATGCAATTAAAGCAAGTGTCATTATTCCTCTCATTTCAATTCATCTTTAAACCGTTGATTATTAGTAATATCTAATTTACTCAGCAGCTCTATTGCTCTAATTTTATCTTCAGCACTAGCTTTTTTAAAAGCACCAATTAGTTCAGTTGTTTTAGCTTGCATAAAAATTTGCACAAACATAGTATTGCTATTTTCTTGGTTAAAGGCTTGTAACTGAGATAGCGTTTGTAAAATACTAGCTCTTGCTTCGCTTTCTTTATCGTACATTTTATCTAACCCAGATCGATAATAGGAATAAATAACATCATGAATAATATTGTACCTATTATTCACTAAATTTTCATTTAGCCAATAACGGTTACGCAAACCATCAAACAATTTCCAGCCCGATATACCACTTGCTTCTGGTGCATTATTTACAATATTTTGTGCTTTTTGGTAAAATTTATCTCCTCCTTTTGGTGAAAATGAATCGTAATCTAAACCCAAAATTGTATAACAGTAAAACGCCAAAGTAGCTGTCAGATTACCTATTAACGGATCATTACCTTGTACTCTATTATCGTTAAATTCAATAGGTTGGAACTCAATATATTTAAAAGACAAATCTGCATCTTGAAAATTGAGCAATGCCGCCTGATAAGCACTATTAAATACCGGTCTAGCAGCTTGAATAATAAGCGATCCTTTGTAAACATTGGGTTCTGCAATACTTTCTAAGTTAATTAAAAAGCTACATTCTATCTTTTCATTAGGCTTAAATTGGTCTGTTGACCATTTACGATTATTAATAAAATTATTGAGCTGATTTTGAAGTGTTGTGAATACTTTTTTATCAACTGTACTATTAATTCTACTAGCATTCACAGTTACTTTTACCTGAAATTCTTGTGCGTACACTGGTAACGCGGATGCCATAATGACTAGCGCGACTAAAAAAAATTTAAGCATGTATTTTAGATATAATAAATGATACAATATCTTTTGCAACGTCTTTCTTCGACTTTAAATTGAAGCTAACTTCTTCACCAGACGTATGTAAAATAGTAATTTTATTGGTATCGAAACCAAAACCAGCTTCACTATCATTTAAAGAATTGAGTACGATACAATCAGCATTTTTATTCCTTAATTTTCCCAAAGCATTCGCCTTTTCATTGTTAGTTTCAAGTGCAAAGCCAACTATAAATTGATTAGATTTCTTTATTTGCCCAAGGCTAAATAAAATATCTTTTGTTTTCGTCAAATTTAAATCCCAATTATCGTTTTTCTTTTTTACTTTTTCCGTTGCAACGATAACTGGTGTATAATCGGCTATCGCTGCACTCATTACAGTGATATCTGTTTCAGCAAAGTGTTGATGGCATTGATCATACATATCTTGTGCAGTTCTCACATTTTTACGTACAATACCTTTATAACTTAGTTGTTCATGTGTAGGACCAGTCACCAAAATTACATCTGCACCTTGTAGGTATAGTTCTTCTGCAATAGCAAATCCCATTTTACCGCTAGAATGATTGCCAATAAAACGAACAGGATCGATAGGCTCATAAGTTGGTCCGGCGGTTACTAAACCTTTCTTTCCTTTTAAAGTCTTATTTCTAAAAAAATGCTCGACTAAAAAAGTCATTATTTCTTCTGGTTCAGCCATTCTACCCTCACCAACCAAACCACTTGCCAATTCACCTGAGTTTACTTTAATAATGGTAGTGCCATAGCTTTCTAAGAGCAATAAATTACGTTTTGTAGTGCCATGTTGCCACATATCTTCATCCATAGCTGGCGCGACCACCACAGGGCAAGTTGCAGATAAATAAGTTGCCATTAGCAAATTATCGCAAAGACCATTAGCCATTTTTGCTAAAGTGTTGCAACTTAATGGAGCAATCAGAAATACATCTGCCCACCTACCTAAAGCAACATGGTTTGCCCATTCATTTTCACTAGCCAAATCGTGAAGTACTTTGTTTTTTGAAAGTGTGGTCAATACTAAAGGCGATACAAAATCTTTTGAAGCAGTTGTTTGAATAATTTTTACTTCGGCACCAGCTTTAACCAATAATCTTACTAAGAAAATAATCTTATAAGCAGCTATACTGCCTGAAATTCCAATTACTATTTTTTTACCTGTAAGCATTTTATAAAAAATGAAAGTAACAAAAAACGACAGTACTAATACTGCCGTTTACAAATAATTTTAGACTATTCTTATCTAAATAAATCATTATCATTTCTGCGATAGTAAATTTTATCTTCCATAAATTCTTGTATAGCAAGAATTGCAGGATTTGGCATACGTTCGTAAGCTCTTGAAATTTCAATTTGCTCCTTATTCTCGTGTACTTCTTCTAAACTATCAGTATGACTAGCAAATTCTTCTAATTTGTTATGAAGTTCTTCACGTACAGAAATATTAATTTGACTAGCTCTTCTTGAAGCTATCGATATAGATTCATACAAATTACCAGTTTTAGCCTTAATATCAATAAGACTTTTGGTCTCAATAACGGCAGGTATATTACTACTATTGAAGTGTTTTTTTAGTTTGCTCATTTTGTTGTGTTTTTAAAAAATTATTCGATTGAGATTTATATTTTACAACTTCATCTAAATATTTGCTTGCGGTAAATCGTTCGATAAAGTCAGCACATTCAGTTAATACTTTCTCGTAGCGTTCTTTTTGCTTTTCTTCAAAACTTAATTCAGCGTATTTAAAGTACGACTTTATTACCAATAACTTATACTGATCTGCATTTTTTGAATCAGGAAAATTTTCAGAAATTGTTCCAAATGCTATTGCGGCAGCTTTATAATACCCAAGATTATAATATAATTCTGCACTTTTATATTCTTTTTCTTCTAATTTTTCTCTACACTTATCCATTAACACATTTGCTTCTTTCACTTTAGGTGATGCTGGGTGCGTGTTGATAAATGCTTGTAACAAACTCATCGCTTTGTTTGTGTTAGTTTGATCTAACTCCACCTTAGGCGATTGTTTGTAAAAAGAATAAGCTCTCATGTATTCGCATTCCTCAGAACGGTTACTTGCTGGAAACGTTTCGGTAAAAGATTTAAACAAATTTTCAGCGTTTACATAATCACTCTGATAATAATAACTATACGCTAATTTGTAATATAAATCCTCATATCTAGCAGATCCCTTTATATAAGGGGATAAGTCTTCATATAGTATTTGTGCAAAGTTATATTTCTTCTCTGCATAAAACTGCTCTGCCATTTTATACTTGTATTCATAATCCTTGCTCTTTAGTATATTACCAAATTTAGAACTACAAGATGTTAAGCCAACTAATAAAATCGTAAAAAGTAAAATCCTGTTCATAAAAGTCTGCGAAAATAGTTAATTGTTGGCAATATATATACTATGGCGATTAATAAGAATTTCTAACGGTTAATTATAACACAAAAAAGGCTGTTTCAAAAATTGAAACAGCCTTTTTTGAATTTATATTGTATTATTTAGATCTTAAGTTTGGGTGTGGTGCTGGCACAGTATTAGGACCATCTTCAGTAGTACCTTGTAGGTCTACAGTGTTTGCATCACCATTTTCGCCATAAACAAATATTAATCTGCTTTCAGAAATACCTTGTTTTTCAACTAAATATTTAATTACAGCAGAAACTCTATCATAGCTTAATTGTTGCGCAGCTTTTGAAGCCGTACCACCTACATAACCGATTACTTTTACTTTACAATCTGGATTAGCCTTCATTTGGGCTGCAGCAGAAGCTAAAACAGTTTCAGCATCTTTAGTAAGCTTAGCTGAATTTTTGAATTGTACGCTAGGCAAACTTGCAATTGCACAAATTGGTGCTGCTGGTGCAACTTTAAGATTTGCAATAGCAGTTCTCAATTCAGTGCAACAAGCAGGTTCTGGACAAGTTCCTATTCCATCAGCATTAACAGGGAAACATTTTTGAGAAGTTAATAACTCCTTGTCTCTGTAATCAGGAACACCATCCCCATCTGTATCTTTAGAAACACCGTGGCTATCCACAGCAGCACCCGCTGGTGTATTTGGTTCTAGGTCAAATTGATCAGTTACACCATCACCATCAGCATCTGGTAAAACAACTTTTGGCAATTTCATATGCTTTGGTGAGTTTAACTCGCTGTATACATAATTATTGGGATTTAACCAATAAAGAGGTTCAACTCTTTTTTTACCTGCTTTGCTTTGTGCATTTGCACCAACTTGAATAAAGGCTACTAGACCGATAATCAATAAAAATTTAATCCTTGCCATGAT
>JAYWCY010000299.1:0-4104 GCA_043780175.1 Chitinophagales bacterium | reverse complement strand
TAACGATTGCTTGCCATATGAAAACTCTTAGAAATAATGTTGACTGATTCACAATTCAAGTTGTCTCTCGGTTAAATCATCTTATTAAGATGTGACCTCTAACGAAACTTGCTACTAACGATTGCTTGCTATTTTACTAACTCTCATCGTTTGTAGAACAAATATATCACTGTCTTAACCCTCATTTAAGACAATTGTTTGGCAATTTGCTTATCTCAAAACTTAAAATAAAATCTGTAAGCCTTGCTATTAGTGCACTTTATAAGAAATATTCAATGATGCCCAACAGAAAAAAAGGATTGCTAAATAACAAAAAAAATAGCATTATATGGCATACAATTAAAAAAAGTGACTGTTAGGGATCAAAAAAATGTCTGATCCTGGCTTATTACGATAATAAAGAAAATAAATTGTTAAGAAAATGTTGCCAATATGAAGAGTTATTATATATTCGCAACGCCTTGAAAAAAAAGGGTCCTTCCGTAGAAACAGAACGACCTCTAACGATTGCTTGCCTTATGAAAATTCTTAGAATTAATGTTTGCTGATACACAGCTTAATTGGTTCTCGACTAAATCATCTTTATAAGATGTGGCCTCTAACGAAACTTGCTACTAACGATTGCTTACCATTATTCTTCTTGTTTCTACAACAAATATATATTTGGTTAATGCCAAATTGTAAATAAGTCTTTGCTGATTTGATTATCGCAAAGCTTATAAATATTTCGGGACGCTTTACTGGCATTGGTTTTTACTAAAAAAAATTAATGATGTCTAACCGAAATACGGATATATTATTTCTACTAATAAAATCGCTTGAAAAGGCCGAAAAGCGAAGTTTTAAGCTGTACATAAAACGTAGCTCTGCAAAAGAAGATTTAAAAATCATTCAACTATTTGATGCATTAGACAAATTGGTAGATTATGACGAAAAATTGCTTTTAAAGAAATTGCCTACTGTTGAGAAACCCCAATTGGCCAATTTAAAAACGCATTTATACAAGCAAATTTTAGCAAGTCTTCGTTTATTAAAATCCACTGAAAATATTGATTTACAGCTAAATGAGCAGTTAGATTATGCCCGTATTTTGTACAATAAGGGGCTTAAACTACAAAGTCTTAAAATATTAGAGCGTGTAAAAGAAATAGCACGTAGCCACAATAAGTTTAGCTTTTTAACACAGGTAATCACCCTTGAAAAAAAGATAGAAACCCTACATATTACGCGTAGCACATTAGAGAAAACTGCCCATTTGGCCATAGAAGCAGTTGAGGTAAGTGATCGTATTAGCCGTGTAACAAAACTTTCAAATTTAGCACTCCAATTATATAGCTGGTACGTTAAAAACGGTCATGCACGCAACGAAGAGGATGAGGTAGATGTAAGAGCATTTTTTAAACAGAACCTACCACCCAAAAGTGAGACAGATGCTGGCTTTTACGAAAAACTATACCTATATCAAAGCTATGTTTGGTATGCATTTATTAGGCAAGACTTTTTAATGTACTATCGTTATAGTCAAAAATGGATTGATCTTTTTACTGCCGAACCAGCCATGATTGAAGTAGAAACAGGCCATTACATAAAAGGCATGCATAATTTGTTAAACGCACATTTTGACCTTCGTAATTTTAGTAAATTCGAAACAACTCTAAAAGAATTTGAAGCATTTGGCGAATCAGCAATTGCTAACCATCATGATAATTTTAGAATTCACACTTTTGTATATATAAATAGTGCAAAAATTAACCAATGCTTAATGCTCGGCACTTTTAAAGAAGGATTATCATTAATTCCGCACATTGAAGAAAAGCTTGCAGAATACGAGTTGTACATTGATTATCATAGAGTTTTAGTGTTTAATTATAAGCTAGCAACCTTGTATTTTGGCAGTGGCGATTATAGTACCGCAATAGATTACCTACAAAAAATAATCAACCACAATGTAGGTCTACGCAACGATTTGCAATGCTATGCCAGATTAATGCACCTAATGGCACATTACGAGTTAGGTAATCATCAGATTATAGAATATCTTATTAAGTCGGTGTATCGTTTTATGGCTAAAATGCAAAATTTAACAATCATTGAAGAGCAAATGTTTAAATTTCTGCGTCACTCGTTTAGTGTATCGCCAAGAAAATTGCAACCAGAATTTGAGAAATTCTTAGGTATCATAAAACAATATGAGAAAAGTAGATTTGAAACTAGGGCATTTGCTTATTTAGATATTATTTCATGGGTTGAAAGTAAAGTACACAATAAGCCGATGGCAACCATTATTAATGACAAATATTTAATTAGTAAGCATAAAGCTTAAACTCTTTTACTAAATATTCGTTATAGAAAGTAACAAACATTATCTTTACACACTAAATTTTTCATCAAGTAAATAATTCGCAATGAGCAGCGCAGATAGTAACGAGTTGGGTAAAAATATGGAAGTCATCGGCATGTTGAAAGATTTTGTTGGTACTGCTGTAGATGAAGCGTTACTTGACCCAGATGATTGTTGGCAACCGACAGACTTTTTGCCTGATCTAACGAAAGATGATGCCTTAGAGCAGATTAGAAGTTTAAGAGAAAGAAGTGCGGGTATTCCCGATTCAGTTATTACCTCGTTGGTTGGTAATATGATTACCGAAGAAGCCTTGCCAAGCTACCAAACCTACTTTAACTTAATGGTTAATGAAGAAAGAAACCTTATCAGTGATAATGGCTGGGTACGTTGGTCAAGGGCATGGACAGCTGAAGAAAACAGACATGGCGATTTGCTAAATAAATACTTGTACATGAGTGGTCGTTGCGATATGAAAGCCGTAGAGCAAACCATTCACCGCTTAATATACAATGGTTTTGATCCTAACACCAATCAAGATCCGTATAGTGCCATTGTGTATACCTCATTTCAAGAAAGGGCGACTAAAATATCTCATGTAAATACTGGTAAATTAGCTGATAAGGCAGGGGATAACAACTTATCTCGCATTTGTAAAACCATTGCAGGTGATGAAGCCAGACATGAAAAGGCCTATAAATCTTTTATGAGTAAAATCTTTGAAATTGATCCAAATGGTGCTTTAAAATCGTTTGAACAAATGATGCGTAAGCAAATTACGATGCCTGCTGTACTAATGGATCAAGGGGGTAAAAACCCAAATTTATTTATCGAGTTTTCTGCCATTACACAAAAAATTGGCGTTTATACAACTTGGGACTATGCAAGTATTATTGAACATTTAGTGAGCCTTTGGAAAATTGAACACCTATCTGGTCTAAAAGATGGCGCTGCAAAAGCACAAGACTATTTAAGCACTTTAGCCACGCGTTATAAACGAATTGCAGAACGTATGAAAGTACCTGACGATATTAATTTGTCATGGTTAAGTGGGAAGAAATTTGCCTTTTAATCTGCAGTATATTTATATAAAATAGCATTTAAACCTGTGGTTTAAATGCTATTTTTATTTTGAGGCATTTCTAGAACAATGCGTTGATTCATCATTACTACTATTTTACTAAAAACAAATCATCTAGTAAATCAAAAGCTAATCTTACTAGACAAACACTTAAATGGTATGTAATATATTGTATTTGTGTCAGAGATAAAATTACCCGTTGTGTTACATTTACATAATAAATATTAAATACGTATTTGGTTATTTTCACTATCAAAATTGAGCACTACTGCCCGAACCCTTCGTTTTGGCATGCAATAATTTTTCCAAAAAAACCTATTTCGCCACATCAAAACTTACACATTCCTTAAGCTCTTTGTCGGTATAAGCAAGCCCGTATTGTTTCAACACGTCATCTGGCACACCATTCCATTGATTAGGCACGTTACCTTTGTAACCTACATCTTTCACCCCTATTTCTGAAGTATAAAAACCACTGGCCACTAAGTCTCTCATGGTAGAAAAAAAAGCGACGCCTTGTTGTAAACCAGCCTTCACTTTACCTCTTTTAATTGTTTTTCCTGCCTCATCTGTGTACGATATTTCTGGATACGCAATATCATCAACTATTTGTATTTGTTGTTCGTGTGTAACGTCCGCAAACGATTTATCAAAACGTTTGAAGCTTTCCATATCTAGCCAA
>JAYWCY010000298.1:0-3167 GCA_043780175.1 Chitinophagales bacterium | reverse complement strand
GCACCATGCAGTGGTAGTGGTTTATTTAGAAGAGATAATAATGCCATCAACGAATGGAGTGAAAATAATGTAGCGCTTTGTAGTCAGCGTCAGCAGCGTATTACAGCCGATGCATTATCAGCTTTAAAGCAAGGTGGTTTATTAATTTACAGCACTTGCTCTTACAGCAAGCAAGAGGATGAAGACATTGTTGATTGGCTAATTGAAGAACAGCATTTGTCAACCGTTAACTGTCAACCACCAATCGATTTTGGTATTACAGAAACACAGTCAGATAAGCAGCAAGGTTTCGGCTATCGCTTCTACCCTTATTTAACGCAAGGTGAAGGTTTTTTTGCTGCCGCTTTCACTAAAAATAATGGCGGGCTTATAGGTAATCATAAGGAACAAAACTTAACCAAACCAGCTAAGCACGAAGAACAAATGGTGCTTGATTTTATTGGTTTACAAACCCAATATTCGTTTTTTAAACAAGCAGAAGGCATTAGATTATTACCTGAAAAATGGTGGCTCGATGTACAAGTACTTGCTAAATGCTTATATATAAAAAAAGCAGGTATAGAAATTGGCACCATTAAGGGTAAAGATGTTATTCCACATCATGAACTAGCCTTGAGTATTCTTGATTTGCCAAGTATACTTACTGTAGAACTTACAAAGGAAGAAGCTTTACAGTACTTACGCAGAAAGGATTTGACGATTGCTGCCACTAAAGGTTGGTGTACACCTACTTTTTGTGGATTACGCTTGGGTTGGATGAAAGTTTTACCCAACCGCATTAATAATTACTATCCACAAGAATGGAGAATTTTAAAAGAGTAATTTTACTTGCAACATAAAATTGCTTTCACTATGTTACATCCACACAAAAACTATGTTCTTTCGTGTTTTATAGCAGCAGCTTTTTTAGCAGCAACTGCATCTGCACAAACAACACCAATTACCCATACTATTAAGCAAGGCGAAACCTTATCTGCATTGGCCAAGCAATACAATACTTCGGTTGGTGATATTATGCGTTTAAATGGTATGACTAGTAATAGTAAGCTGCAAATTGGTCAAGATGTAAAAATTCCTGGCAATACAAAATCTAATGCTGTAGCTATTGAAACACCGAAAAAAGAACTTGCGAAACAGCCAATATTTGTTGCTAAACAACCTGAAATTAGTGCTACAGTTACAGATGTTACTTATCAAGTTTTAAAAGGGCAATCGTTATATGGCATTGCGAAGCAGTTTAAAACAACGGAAGCACAAATAATAGCTTGGAACAATTTGCCAAACGATAAAATTAAAGCTGGTCAAACCATAATTGTAGGTAAAGAAACGCTTGAAAAAAGTACCATACCTGTAACACCAAAACTACAAGTAGCAAGGCCTTTAGAAGATAAACCTGTTGTAGTAACGCAAAAGCCACCCACGGTACAACCTTCTAAAAATGATGAGTTAACAACCTTAAATGCTGGATCGGCAAAAGTGACACCACCAATAGAAACCAAACCTGCAACTACACCTGCAAAGGAAGTGATTAAAGTAGAGCCCGCACCCATTCCATCTAGCACAAAATATGTAGAAAATGAAGGCTTTTTTGCTGGGTATTTTAACCATAAAGATAAAAATCTTACAACCGCTGCAGGTGATGCGGCTATTTTTAAAACCACTAGCGGCTGGACTGATAAAAAGTATTATGTGCTAATGAATGATGTGAACCAAGGCGATATTGTACGCTTAACGGCTAACAACAAAACCATTTGTGCAAAAGTACTTGGCCCATTACCAGACATTAAAGAAGATAGTGGTTTACTATTACGTTTAAGCAATGCAGCAGCGGCGGTACTTGGTGTAGAGGATATGAAATTTAATGTAACGGTTAATTATTAAATACCTGTTAAATGCAAAAGGCCAGAAGTTTTAAAACTTTTGGCCTTTTTTATTGGTAACAAAAAAGCCGTTCTTTTGGAACGGCTAAATAATTTACTACTGAAATCTAAGCATACATTTCTATTCTTAACTCTTGTACACGTTTATCTTCCATGTATTCATCAAAAGTCATTAATCTATCAATAATGCCTTTAGGTGTTAGCTCTATAATTCTATTTGCGACAGTTTGGATAAACGTATGATCATGTGACGTTAATAATACAACACCAGGAAACGTATTACAACCTTCATTAAAGCTTTGGATACTTTCCAAATCTAAGTGGTTGGTTGGTTGGTCAAGTACAATACAGTTAGGATTTTGCAACATCATTTTACTTACCATACAACGCACTTTTTCGCCACCACTTAATACGTTATTCTTCTTCATAATATCATCGCCGCTAAACAACATTTTACCAAAGAACCCACGTAAAAAAGGCTCATCAGCATCTGTAATATGTGCAGGTACAAAGTTTCTTAACCAATCCAACAAGGTTTCCCCACTTTTAAAAAACTCATTGTGTTCTACCGGTAAATAAGCTTTGGTTACAGTTGTGCCCCATTCAAATTTGCCAGCATCGGCCTGCATATTATCGTTAATAATTTCAAAGAAACTAGTTACTGCCGATGCATCTTTACTTAAAAACGCAATCTTATCACCCTTATTTACACTAAAGTTTACTTTATCAAAAAGCTTTCTACCATCTACGCTTTTGCTTAGGTTTTCAACATTTAAAATTTGATTACCTACTTCACGCAATGGTTGAAAAATGATACCTGGATACTTCCGGTTACTTGGTTCTATCTCTTCAATGGTTAATTTTTCTAAGGCTTTTTTACGAGAAGTTGCTTGCTTACTTTTAGAAGCATTTGCAGAGAAACGTGCAATAAAATCTAACAAAGCAGCACGTTTATCTTCATTCTTCTTGTTCTTATCGTTCAATTGACGGGCCGCTAATTGGCTACTCTCGTACCAGAATGTATAGTTACCAGTAAAGGTTTTAATTTTAGAACGATCTACATCAGATACGTGCGTACACACAGTATCTAAAAAGTGTCTATCGTGACTTACAACCAATACAATATTTTGATAATCAGCCAAGAAGTTTTCTAACCAACCAATGGTTTCAATATCCAAACCATTTGTAGGTTCATCCAATAACAAAATATCAGGATTACCAAACAATGCTTGTGCCAATAACACACGCAATTTTAAGTTACTAGGTATGTCCTTCATTAAACTTTGG
>JAYWCY010000297.1:0-4546 GCA_043780175.1 Chitinophagales bacterium | reverse complement strand
GTAGCAAGGTAAAAAAAATAATGGAAGAGCGTAAAAAAGACTGGCAACATGTGGGTGAACAAGGATGGAGCAAGCTTGTTTTAGAATAATTTTAATTTTTTTAGCCGCTTTTTATGCGTATTACCCAAATTTTCATGCGCCCCTCTTTTTGTAGGTTTAGTATTGAAAATCAATAACTAACCTGTAGTATGAACTACGGGGTTAAAGCGTATTAATACTAAGCTAATCTATTGAAAATCAATTAATTGTGTAAATATTTATTTGATGCTTTCGTTACAATACTAATAATTTTACATCGCCGATAAATAACGATTTCTCAAATTGCCACTTATGATTCATAGTTCAGTGTAAATCTATGTTGCTGGTAAAACAATTGTCCTATTAAAATTATTGCGTAGTTAATAAAGTCATTTTTAAAATAAAAAATAAAAAATGGAAGGAAAGTTTTTTTCTCTTATGATCAAACTAATTATTTTTTTTAATTTGTTGATACTTCAATCATTAGTATCTGCACAACAAGGCCTCATCACCAATATTGGATCAAGACACACTACTAGCCTAAACGGTAAATGGCAGTATATCGTAGACCCCTACGAAACAGGCTTTTATGATTATCGTTATAAAGAACGTAACGAAAATGATCGAGAAGCTTACTGGAATAGTGATGTACCGAATAATAAAATGGATCGTAAAGAACATGGCTATATTGATAAATATACCATTGCAGTACCAGGGGACTGGAATTCACAAGATCCTAAGTTTTTATACTATGAAGGGACTGTTTGGTATAAAAAATCTTTCAATTACAAAAAAAATTCAGCATCTAATAACGTATATCTGTATTTCGGCGCGGTAAATTATCGCGCAGATATTTATCTAAATGGTAAAAAATTAGGGATGCATAAGGGTGGTTTTACACCATTTGATTTTGTTATTCCAGATTCTTTATTGAAGGTAAAAGATAATTTTTTAGTGGTAAAAGTAGATAACAAAAGGTATGCAGATGAAGTGCCCACATTAAATACTGACTGGTGGAATTATGGTGGTATTACCCGGGACGTAAAACTTATTGAACTGCCAGCTGTTGGCACAATTCAAGATTATCAAATTCAGTTAAAGCCTAATATTGATGGTCAAAGTAAAGATGTAGAGGGCTGGGTTAAAATTATTAATCCATCAGCTAATGAAAAAATAACGATTGAAATACCAGAGTTAAAAGCTAAGCAAATTGTGCCAGTAAAAGATGGGATTGCTAAAGTGGTGTTTTCATTACCATCTGTACAACTTTGGTCACCTTTAAATCCTAAACTATATAAGGTCATTGTTAAGAGTAGTTCTGATAGTGTGTCAGAAAAAATTGGTTTTAGAACAATAACCGTAAAAGGCAAGCAATTATTACTCAATGGTCAGCCTGTTTTTTTACGTGGCATAAGTATGCATGAGGAAATACCGCAACAAAAACGTAGGGCTTATAGCCAGCAAGATGCACGACAATTATTAGGTTGGGCAAAGGAATTGGGTTGCAATATGGTTCGTTTGGCGCATTATCCGCATGATGAAACGATGACCCGTTTGGCTGATTCTTTAGGAATATTGGTGTGGTCAGAAATCCCAGTTTATTGGACGATTGATTTTAATAATATGGCAGTGCTAGCTAAAGCTAAAGCACAACTGAGTGACATGATTTCAAGAGACCATAACCGTGCAAGCGTTATTATTTGGTCTGTTGGTAATGAAACACCTGTGAGTGCAGCACGTACCAATTTTATGAAAACATTGTTAGCTACAGCAAAAGCTATGGATTCTACCAGATTGGTTTCGGCAGCTTTGGAAGTTAATTACTTATCCGCGCAAAATCTCCGAACTATTGATGATCCACTTGGTGAATATGTAGATCTTGTTGCATTCAATGAATATCTTGGTTGGTATGGCGGTACGCCAGCAGATTGTAGAACAGCACATTGGACTACTAAATATGATAAACCAGTTTTTATTAGTGAAACAGGTGCTGAAGCTTTGAGCGGTTTTCATAGAGATTCGCTTACCCGCTGGAGCGAAGAATATCAAGAATGGTATTACAAAGAACAAGTGGACATGCTAAAGCGGATGCCGGATAATTTTATTGGAATCTCCCCTTGGATACTAGCAGACTTTCGTTCGCCGCGCCGTAACAATCCTACTTATCAAGAAGGTTGGAACAATAAAGGTCTGATAGACCAAAAGGGTAAAAAGAAAAAAGCATTTTTTATACTAAAAAAATATTATTCAACCTTACAAAGCCAATCCAATAACCTATGAACAAGCTCATTAAATTAGTTGTATTGTTTATGTTGATGTGTGTATTTGTGAAGGAAGCACATACACAGTCTAATAAGTTTATTAGTGTAAAAGGGAAAGAAATTATTGGTGTTGACGGTAATCCATGGTTGATAAAAGGTACCAATTTGGGTAATTGGTTAGTGCCTGAAGGCTATATGTTTAAGTTCAAGAATACCAATTCGCCGTCAATGATTGCAGAAACATTTGCCCAATTAATTGGTCCTGAAGCTGCAAGCAAATTTTGGAAATCATTTTTAGATAGTTATATCACGCAAAAAGATATCCATTTTTTAAAAAGTATTGGTGTTAATTCTATTCGTGTTCCGTTTAATTATCGCTTATTTACTAATGAGAACTATTTAGGCAGTAACGATTCTACAAGAGGATTCATGCTGCTTGATAGGGTCATTAAATGGTGTAAATCTGAAAACGTATACGTTATACTCGATATGCATTGCGCCCCGGGCGGGCAAACAGGTGATAATATTGATGATAGTTATGGGTATCCTTTTTTGTTTCAAAGTGAATCATGTAAAAATCTAACTATCAAAATATGGCACGCCATTGCGAAGCGATACAATAAAGAAACGATCGTGATAGGCTATGATTTATTGAATGAACCTATTGCGCATTATTTTGATACGAATTTGCTCAATCCATATCTAGAGCCATTTTATAAAGCTTTGGTAAAAGACATGCGGACAGTAGATAAAAACCATATTATGTTTTTGGGTGGCGCACAATGGGATACTAATTTTAAAATCTTTGGTGAACCATTCGATTCAAAATTGGTGTATACTTTCCACAAGTATGGCGATCAGCCAAATCTTGGATCTATTCAACGTTTTATTGATTTCAGAGATAAATATAATGTCCCCATTTATATTGGTGAAACTGGCGAAAAGACAGACGAATGGGTGGGTAGTTTTCGGAAGCTTTTAGAAGACCATCATATCGGTTGGCATTTTTGGCCCTATAAAAAAATGGAAAGTACCAAAAATATTATGTCGGTTAAAATGCCTGTTTACTATGACTCGTTGATACAATACGCAGAAGCCCCTAGAAACAGTTATAAAGATATCAGAAAATTGGCGCCCAAAAACCGTGACTACATCACACAGGCTTTAGATGGATTTCTATCCAATTGTCAATTTGACTCTTGCGTAGCAAATACTGGCTATATACGTGCCTTAGGCTTTAAATTCTAAAATATCAATATGATAAATAAGCGTTATTTTTAAGTGTATATATAAATTTAATTTAAAATACAAAACTCTTTCCAACTACAAATTCCTAAATAAAATATGATAAAAATGAGCAAAGACACCACTTGATTATTTCTAATATCCATTACTAGAACAAGCATTAAAAACGATTTTTTTAAACTAATATTTTGAATTGCCGTATGAAATATGTCACAAACTACTTACACTGCATGCTGAAGAAAAACATAATAGTTATCTTATTGATTTTGTTTTTCATAGCCAATACTAACAATGTGTTTGCCCAAATTACCTCACTGACTGTTAAAGGACTAGTTTCAGGGGTTAACGGCGAGGTACTTACAGATGCTTCTGTAATTATTAAAGGAACCAATAAAGGAACTTCTACAAAGGCCGATGGAAGATTTGAAATAAAAGCGTCTGCAACCAATACGCTCTTGATTTCGCATATTGGTTATATGCCACGCGAGATTAAATTGACGGCTTCGCCCAATCAAGATATCTCAATACAATTGGTGCAGGATAAATCAGAACTGGAGCAGGTAATTGTAGTGGGCTATGGTACTCAGAAAAAATCGGATATTACTGGTTCTGTAAGCAGTGTTGCAAAAGACAGACTTAGCAAAATTCCTGTTACCAATATTTTGCAAGCAGTAGAAGGTTCTGTTGCTGGCTGGTCGTTATCTCAAACATCTGCAGCGCCTGGTAATTCTGCCAATCAGCAGGTGCGAGGCATCAATTCTATCAACGCAAGTACCACGCCGCTCATTGTTCTTGATGGCGTACCCTTTGCAGGCGCAACTAACGATATTAGTCCAAATACCATAGAATCTATTGAGGTATTGAAAGATGCTTCTGCAACTGCTATTTATGGTACCCGCGGATCGAGCGGTGTTATATTAATTACAACCAAACGTGGCTCAACTGGCAAACCTACCATCAGTTATAGTGCTTTTGCAGGGCCTGAATATATGTCACATGTACTGCAACCTATGAATGCGGAA
>JAYWCY010000296.1:0-6109 GCA_043780175.1 Chitinophagales bacterium | reverse complement strand
GTTTCAAAACTTTACAGTACCACTAATCATGCTGGCAGCTATTCCTTTATCCTTAGTAGGTATTGTTTTGGGTCACTGGTTAATGGGAGCTTATTTTACTGCTACTTCAATGATTGGTTTTATTGCACTAGCTGGTGTGATGGTAAGAAACTCAGTACTGCTTATCGACTTTATTAATATCCGTTTACGTGAAGGTGTCCCTTTAAAACTAGCAATTATTGAAGCTGGTGCCGTACGCACTACACCCATTTTATTAACAGCAGATGCTGTCGCTTTAGGTGCCATTATCATTTTATTCGATCCTATTTTCCAAGGTTTGGCCATCTCTTTAATGGGTGGTACTATTACTTCTACTTTCTTAACACTGTTAGTTGTGCCCTTACTATACTATAAAATGATGCGTAAACAATATCCAGAAAATAAACAATAAACCAACTGCTATGAAACTACTCATCATCACTTGTTTGAAAGAAAGTTTTACTACTGTAAATAACTTACTCAAACAATCTAATATTCAAATATTTAGCACTACCGATATTACTGGCTTTAAAAATAACCAAGCTGTAAATTTATCTGCAGCTTGGTTTGCTTCTGGCAGCGAAAAATTTGATTCACTATTTGTATTCAGCTTTACTAATGCTGAAAATGCTACAACCGGCTTGGCTGCAATCGTACAATATAATATTGAACATATTAGCGATTTTCCAGTAAGAGGTTTTATTATTCCTGTAGAAACCGCAAGTTATTAACCATTAATATTATAAAGTATGAAAGAAAGAATTGTTCGTGCTGTAGCTGGCACTTTTGTATTAACGAGTATTGTTTTAAGCTATTTTGAAAATATCCATTGGCTTTGGCTAGGTATTTTTGTAGGCGTAAATTTAATACAGTCTTCCATCACCAAATTTTGTCCACTAGGAAAAATTTTAACAGCTGCCGGTATTGATAATAATGTCTCTAAAAAAGGTTGTTGTTAGTAATAAAACTAACTAGACTAAACTTTATTGGTAATTTTAGCACTAATAAAATTCCTAGTTGGTAACAATCACTTTAGGCGCTATGACTATCTTACAAAGTATAAACACAACGTTTGCACCTGAATTATTGGATGAAATAGAACAATTTGGTGAACTACGTTCTTTTAAAGAAGGTGATATAATCATGGATTATGGTAAATATATCCGTATGATGCCACTGGTGGTTAAAGGCACAGTAAAAGTGCTGCGGATGGATGATTCTGGAAAAGAACTACTACTCTATTATTTGTCTAGCAATGAAAGTTGTTCTATGGCTTACAGTTGCTGTGTAGAAGCAAAAAAAAGCGAGGTAAAAGCCATTGCAGAAGATGATGTAGAACTTATTGCCATTCCACATGCAAAACTAGATGAATGGCTTTGCAAGTATCCAAGTTGGAAAAATTATATCATGCGTAGCTTTAACGACCGTTTTTTAGAACTCCTAAAATCGATAGAGAGTATTGCATTTCACAAGCTAGATGATCGCTTGATTGCCTACTTGAAAGAAAAACAGCGTTTAACTGGGTCAAGTGTTATTAAAGGGTCGCATTATCTTATTGCGGATGACTTAGCGACTTCTAGAGTGGTGGTGTCTCGCCTATTAAAGCAACTTGAAAATGAAGGAAAACTGTTGCTTTACCGAAACGAAATAAAATTATTAAACAGTTTTTAGTTAAAATTATACATCTTACAGTCAGTAATTTCAACCAACACACTAAGTTCTTATATAAAACGTTATGCAATGTGGCAGTGCTATCCAACTGCTCACATTATTTATAAATTGTGGTTATGAAATTAATAACTCGTATCATAAGTCTTAGTATTTGCGCGTGTATTATTACTACCAGTTTTGCGCAAGGCAATGCCTTTGGTGTACATGCTAGCACTACCGAATATATTGGAGATTTGAACAATAATCAGTTTGAAATTTATCAATTTAAATTTGTTGCACCAGGTGCAGGATTGTCACTTCAGCAGCGTCTCAATGCATCATTCAACTTAGTAGAATCTGCTTTTTACGATAAGGTACAATATCTATCCCCCGATAAAAAAATTGGTGTGGATGCAGATTTTGGCACATTTAACGTGAAATTAAAATACAAGTTTAATAATGGCTACTTATTGGGCGAGAAGGCCTTTTTAGCACCATTTTTAACGGCTGGTGTAGGTGCCAGTTATATCAGCTCGGTAAGTTCTGGCAGCTTTCAAGCACCATTTGCAGTAAATGTGTTTAAAACGGATTTTGCCGCAGGCGCCGGCGCAGTGATTCGTTTTAGCGAGAAATTTTATTTAGAATATGCGGCCACGTTTCACCAACCAGTTTTTGATGGCTGGGATGGCGTAACACAAGGCGGCAACGATTTGTATTTGCAACACAGTATTGGTTTAATATTGCCATTTACCAAGCATCCAAAAATTGATAGCGATGGTGATGGCGTAAAAGATAGTAAAGACGAATGTCCTGAAACACCTGCCGGCACTAAGGTAGATAGCAGAGGCTGTCCAGTAGCAGATTATGCAAAGCCGTCTAATGATGATGATAGTGATGGTGTAAAAAATAGATATGATGAATGCCCTAATACACCAAGGGGTACACCAGTAAATGATAGAGGCTGCCCTGTGGTAGAGCGTGCACCAAAATCTAATGATGATGATGGTGATGGCGTAAAGAACAGATACGATGAATGCCCTAATACACCACCTGGCACCAAAGTAGATGATAGAGGCTGCCCAGTGGTAGAACGTGTACCAAAATCTAATGACGATGATGGTGATGGTGTAAAAAACAGATACGATGAATGCCCTAATACACCACCTGGCACCAAGGTAGATGATAGAGGCTGCCCAGTGGCTACACCTAAAATTAACTACAACAATGACTCAAACGACGATGATGGTGATGGCGTACCAAATAGTATTGACAAATGCCCCAAGACCTATGGCCCAAGTAGCAATTATGGCTGCCCAGTTGTACAAGAAGAAGCTAAAAGACGCTTAGATTATGCCGTTCGTGGTATTTATTTTGAAACTGCAAAAGCAGACATTAAACCAGAATCTTATAAAGTATTAAATGATATTGTAGCCATATTGCAAGAGTACAAAGATTATGATGTACGCTTAGGTGGCCATACCGATGCCATTGGTACTGATGGGTATAATTTACAATTATCCGAAGCCCGTATTATTTCGGTTAAAAATTATTTTATCAGCAAAGGCGTTGCAAGCGGCCGCTTTGATGCTAGAGGTTTTGGCGAATCTAGACCAGCAGCCACCAATGCAACCGTACAAGGCAGGGCCGAAAATAGGCGTGTTGAAATTCAACTGTATTTGAAATAGTTTGGGGTTTTAGGGGTTTGGAGTTTTGAACCCAAGTTTATCTCTCAAGCGGGTCTCTTGCCTGTTTAATATTGTTACTTAATGGGAGGTGTGGGTCAATCTGATATAATTACGCATTTAGTACACTAACAGTACACTATCCCTACTTTATCCCTACTTTATCCCTACTTAATCCTTACTTAATGTAGGTAGTATAGATTAGTACTCAAGCTCTCTGTATTGTGTTAAAAAATTATTGAAAGATATTTGTGTACCCCCTTTTTAAGAACTTTTTAGTATACGTTAATAATGCGTTGATAAGATATTTTAGTATATGTGAAAGGAAGAATTATTTTTAATTGCGGCTTTTGAAATTAGTGTTTGACTTGATTTAGTGACTGTAAGGCACTAACTGGAGGCAAGCGCCAGTGGAGTTAAATCTATGATGCGGTAGAAAGCCAATTTTTTGGGTTAAAAGCTCGATGAATTTATATTTGATGTAGCGAATGGTAAGTTGATAGGAACAGCGTAGGCAAAGCCATACGCTAAGCGTGGAGCTGGAAAGCTACGCTGAAAGGGGGTATAATAGTGACAATTTTGAAAGTACTGTATACCATACTTTTAAAATTGTCGTTTAGCTATAATGCCTTAGACAATTTTAATAACTACTTATTAATCAATATATTTACCTTAGCAAAACAATTCCTAAATTAGTCGCAAAGATGCAGCAATTAACGAGTTGCTTGCAATTATTTGTGAGACTTAAAACTATGGCAAGCGACGACTGGTATAGAAACAAAACTTGGGACAATGAAGTTGAGGCTGAGGCTGAATTTGAGGCTCGACTTAAACGTTCAAGAGGAGCTTTTAATAAAGCACAATATTTGCGTATTCAAGGCAGCTATTTACTTGACAGTTCAGACAAGAAAAATCAGTTAGTAGGCCTGAATTTGATGGAACGACTAATTAAAGATTATCCAAAAGAAGAGTTCAGCGTAATATTTGGACAAGAACAACTTGGTGATTTTTATTTTGCCAAAAAAAAATACAAACAAGCAGAACACTTTTTTCGTGTTGTTACAAATTATTATCAAGACAAACAATCTCGCAGTGGGACAAGTGCTTTAGCTGATTTGAAATTAGCTGAAACAATTTTAAGAAGTAATCAGAGAGACAAATTTGAAGAAGCACATAAACTTGTAATTGGTTATCCAATTTCTGAGTTGACTTTTAACGACAGTAAATTTTATTATGCCGAACTTAGGACACATCTTTGTGACGCAATGAATAAAAAAGTAGAGGCAAAAGAATTTGCAAAGACAGCAATTGAATTGTCTAAAATAACTGAGCCCCAATTTAGCAGACATAAAACAGTTGGGCTTATAAAAGTTTTTGAAAGACAATTACGAACACTTGAACAAATACTTGCTGACTAATTATAACTGCTGCATACATTAAGATGTATAGCCGCAAGCCCCAAAGAGTACCAACACAAAGGCTGCCTGCTGGGGCTTTGGTTATAATTTGTTGACTGACGCCTGTTTGTTTTAGAAGTTGCCCTATTTATAATTTGTAGTTTTTATAGTTGATTGGGAAGTAAATATTTTAGGTGCGATATTCGCCTCGTTGAAATTAGTAATAGCTTTATTTAAGTGACTGTTAGATACTGACTAGAGGCGAGTGCAAGAAGCGAAAACCTGTAAATTATGACAGACAAACAAGTAGAAAGAGTATTAGCGAAGATTGCAAAATATAAAAAAGCATTAGCGGCAGATAAAAAACATTGGGGTGGGCAATATCACGATGGCCAAGGCATACGATATATCATTCCTGAACAATTTATCAAAATCAAAGACTATAAAGGAGGACTGAGATATTTGAATTGGTTTGATAAAAACTTTCCAGATGATAGTGGATATCCAATATTTTTATTTGAATGGACTTTCATCTTATTCAAATGCAACAAATTGCTTGACGCAGAACAAAAAGCATATAGAACGTTCTTTTCGAATACGTATTTATTTGATAAATTTTTAGGCAAGCAACCACTGCAGCTTGACAAATATGAAAGTTCAAATTGGGAATATGCATCTTTGGTTGACAATTTTGCTTACGCATGTACGGATACAGAATTTATTGAATTTGCA
The DNA here is from genome assembly GCA_043780175.1 of Chitinophagales bacterium. Taxonomy (GTDB): domain Bacteria; phylum Bacteroidota; class Bacteroidia; order Chitinophagales; family Chitinophagaceae; genus Parasediminibacterium. The sequence goes on along the minus strand of JAYWCY010000296.1, from coordinate 630 downwards.
AGTTGGATAGATCAAATTTTAAACAGTAGAACATTTTTAGATAAGGCAAATGAATTTATAGAGATTGAACGAGCACTTAATGACGAAGAAGCCCTACAAAAGCGAAGTGAATTAGTGCATCGTTTATCAAAGATTACGTATTGGTAAAAAATATTGATTGATGAAGAAATAACAATAAAAGCCTAATGAATTGAAAACCTAAAGGTTTAGGGATTGCAATGCTTCGATAAGATGTGTGAGAAACGATGCTATAATTTCCCAAACTATTGAGTAGTCAATACCAAAATAATGGTGAACAATGCGGTTTCTAAATCCGCGAATTCGATTCATTCAATTTTTAGGTGATTGCCTTTAAAATCTTCTGGTAATCTGTTGGCAGCTTCACAATTATTTCAAAATTGCGGATCACCGCATCAATAGTTTTGCCATCTTCTACAAATTCTTAAGTGAAAGATTGTTGGTATAATCAAGAGCAGGGCAAACGCATTAAAATTAGCATTTCAGTTAAACATCCCCCTAAGTTACTATCAATATCCAATTGTAGGCTTTTCGCCTCATAGCCGGCGGGCTGCGTTCTTACAACGCCACTGCTTTTTATCTTTTGAAAAAATATCCTTCGGATTTTTTCAA
>JAYWCY010000295.1:0-6185 GCA_043780175.1 Chitinophagales bacterium | reverse complement strand
CCTCAGCCTCTAAAATAACCATGCCCTTGCTGCGCCATTCCTGCTGTTTCCTGAGAGCCTCAATTGCTTTGTATAGCTCATTATCTATGCCTGCTTGATACCTTGCCAGCAACTCATTGCCTATAGGTGCAGATAGTTTAGCTTTCACCTGCTGACCAATTGCTTGCACTAACACTTTGCGCTCTGAGGCATTTACCTCATCTCCAACCCATTTATAAAGCTCGGTTGTCCAGTCATAGAAACCCTCAGCATTATCCTCATTCAAAAAATCTATGTAAGCATCAATCTCATAACCTTCATTGCTTGCTTCATCTACTAAATGCTCATAGCTCAGAGGTACATCTGCTTGCAGTTTAATTAAGTCACAGTTCTTTTTTATCTCATAGCTCAAAGCATCTCGCTCTGTAATGATGTTTCTGCACCATACAATATGGTCTTTATCCTCATCTGTGTCATGAGTGAAGTCATCCATTGTGATGTCAGGCTGGTCGTATGTTCTGCCTATTGCCTTGCTGATGATGTTTCTATTTGGCTGCAATTCCATGCGCCTATCTAGCTCTATGGTCGCGCTCTCTGCTCTAGTGAGCCTTAATTGTTTCCATGTTGCTACTGCTATCTTTTCAACTAATAACTGCTCTAGTGTGCCAACTGGATTTAAAGAACTAACCAAGCCATCAATAAGCTGAGCATACTCATCCATATTCTCATCACTGAGTATTAGCCTCTGTGCAAATAAACCATGCTTGAGAGCATTGGTAGCAATTACCGCTTTGCCCTCATCACTGGTTGCACCTGTGCTTTTCTTACTGTTAGCCTGATTAGCTTTTACTTGTTTTGCAGTAGTCATTTTCATCCTTAAATTTAGCGAGATTATTTGGTCATATTTATTTGCTCATTTAACACACTATAAACATGAAGAAGTGAACGCACCCACCCACTTGAGGGGGGGGGGTGTTTGCTATGAGAGGTGGTTATGAAGGAGTACATGACAAGAGGGAAAGAATAGAAGGGAAAGAAAGGCATGGTTGTATTAACCTGCATGAGAGCATGATAAAAACCTCTGTCAGCCTTTAAGCATAATCCTCTCAGCCAATTTACCACTTTTATTTTAGTGTGTTTTTCTGAGGTCATAAACCAAGGTCAGGCGGTACAGTTATCGGCTCATAACTAACCTTTAAATTAAAGCCTGTTTCATCATAAATAACCTGCTCTATCATCTGCAAATCTAAGATTGCTTTTGATACAAAGCCATCGTGCATAAGTAGCACTACATCATCAGGATAGAGCATGATTGCTGCTTTAATTGCTTTGGCTTCTATGCCTTGAAGAATGTGAGCCATCTTTTTATTACTAGGCTCTGATAACAGAATTGATTTACCCATATCATTGAATAACATTGTTTTGCTCTTATCCCACCGCTCAAGTATCAACTTGCCACCTGCTTTAACATCGGCTGCTATCCCACTAAAGTTAGCATCAGCATATAAAGCTCTAGCTTTTTCCTGTCCTATTTCCTCAGGTATAGCATTTTCATACCACTCACTCAGCTTTGCGCCATACATTAAAGCCAGTAAACATGATTTAGTCTGCTTGAGTGTTATGCCTACATTGTCAGATATAGACTTTCTAACCTCGCTCTTATTGGCTAGGTAATGGTTTATATTCTTACACTCAATGCCAGCCCTTTGAGCCAACTGGTAGAAAATAGAGTAATGGCAATTCTCAATGTCATAATCATGTAAGCCATGGAGTGCTGCGCTTCTTACACTCCTAGGTGCAGTCTGCAATGAAGTATTGAGTGCATATAGCCTCCCTGAGTTGTATTCGCGGTATCTATGGATAACTACACCTCTACCAGCTATATCTGTTTCTGCTAACCTTCTAATTTCACCTACGGCTGCGATACGATAGTCAATCCTGTCATTAGATGCATCTGCAAACATATCTCTTGTACTGTTTTTTCTCTCAGCCATAAAATGCTTTTGTAGCTTTTCTAGCATGGGCAAATCTACCAATATGGCATTAGATGTTTTAGTGCCTATCCATGCTTTAGATATAGAGCCATCATTGCAAATTGATGCCAGTGCTTTAGGTGCGGTCAGCATTATTTTCCCATCTGAAAATATCAATCTGCTTGATGGCATTTTTCCCTTTGTTAAATACTTGTTTTGCAATGTTTCAACTTGCTCAGTTAATTTATAGGCACTGGTTAGCTGCCTGTTATGCTTCCAATTTTTCACTGCAAATATCTGCAACTCATCATTCATTCTCTTAAAATTAGCCCTGCCAAAACTTTTCTCTAATTCTTTGTAGTGAAAAACTGCATGGTCAGGCTCAGCTCTATGCTTCCGTCTTTTATCTCTAGTTAATGTTATGTAGTTAGCGAAAGCCCATTTATGTGTATCTGATAATTCTTTAAATCCATTTATCCCTCTGCTCAGTGCTTTTATAAAGCTCTCTACAAACCAAGTATCTCTAACACTCATTCATTACCTCTCTAGCACTTTGGCTTTTTAGGTTTAACTAAGAATTAACTTAACTAATAACTCATTGATTTATATCAAAATTTAGCATCATACTTACCAGTACATTTACTTACTTAATTACCTTATGCCGCTGCTTGAAATATGCGCTCAATGTTGCTGTAGATTGCACCATTCTTACTCTTACTATTCAGCACCAATACATTGCAGTCTTTACCAATTAACTGCTCTATGTCGTAACCCTTGCTAATTTCAGCATCACTCAGCTCTCTACCAAGTAAGCCATTCAGCACCTCAGCCAATTTACTTTTAGAGGTTAGCTCTGTATTAGTAGAGCGCATAACTGCTGCACCCTCTACAGCATCACCATGCAGAATAAACTCAAAGCCTACTCTCAAGCCATAAGCATTACTAAACTGAGTAACTTTGCTGAGTGTCGCTTTATAACTTCCATCAGGCACTACAACTGCCTCAGTTCTGCTTTTAGGTTTTAGCACCATTGCCATAATTTACCCCTTTGCTTATTCATCAAAATCAATCAAATCTGTACATAACCGAACAGTGCTGTACATAAATCTACTTTTATCTACTTTTTCGCACTTCATTACCATGCCTTACTACCCATGAGCCATTTACATAAAGCTGCTGCTGTAACATCACTCAAGCTATTGATTACTTTTCTCTGCTCTACTGGTTTACCTGCCTGAGCCTGTAACCTGCTAACACTCTCATCAATCTTTTCAGCTTGCAGAAACATCTCACCAACATCCAACTCATGGCTGCGTTTTAATGTTGCCTCATCAAACAAAGAAGCCAACTCTTTTACCAGTCGGCTCTCTCGTTTAATTCCTGTACTTACAGCACTTGCACTCATCATTAAGCTGCCCTTTTTAAAATACAGTTAACAGTAGAGGCATACCATTTACCGCCTTGCTTACCTATTACACCCTGCTCATTCAATTCTCTAGCTATTGAGTGCAATGAGCTACCTGCTGCTCTTTTGCGGTTAATCTCAGCCACTATTTGAGCCTCAGCCTTAACTACCTCTAATCTGCCCTCAATCTCTTTGTAACCGAATGGCACAGGTGCATACTTTTCACCGATTGCCTTTTTATGAGCCAGTGCTAATTTAGTTCTTTCACCTATAATTTTTCTTTCCATCTGCCCAAGTGCTGCAATCAAAGTAAAGAAAAACTCACCCATTGCGCTGCTTGTATCTAACTTTTCAGTAATGCTCACCAAGTCTATGCCCGTACTCTTTAATTCATCTGCTATATCAATACAGTCCCTAGTAGACCGAGCCAATCTATCTAACTTATGAACTACTAATGCCATGCCTTTTTTTAACTCAGCCAGTGCTGTTTGGAATTGAGGTCTTTTACCAATATTTTTGCCACTAATAGCCTCTTCATACACTGCTACCAACTCATAATCATTCAGCTCACACCAGGCACTGATTTTGGCTCTCTGTGCTGCCAGTGATACGCCCTCATCTGCTTGCTGCTCTGTGCTAACTCTTATGTAACCGATTGCTTTTTTCATGGCTTTTACTCTCTTTAGTTTGTGCCGTTCTGTTAAGTAGTAATGTATAACATATTATACAGGTAAGCAAGTAAATAAATGTACTTATGTACAGGTAAGTATATACTTACAATAAAAAAGCCAGCATATAGCCAGCTTTCAATATTTATTAAATGTATTTTTCTATTAAATCCTCAATCAATTCGCCTATGGTTGTTCTTTCCTCTGCTGCTCTAATTTTTAGCTTTAAATGCAGGTCTTTCCTGATATTAGCAGTCAATCTCACATCATCATCAGGCACTAACCCTGATACCTGCTTTTTAGTTTCATTTAAAGCTGTATGAGCGATTATTTTACCCTTACCCTTATCCTTGCCTAGCTTTTCAGTTTTAGGCTGTTCTGTAGCGAAAGCGAGAGCCTCAGATATATTTAATGCTGGTTTAGTGATTGCCATGTTAATTCCTTATTGATTTCTTTTTAAGCAGGTGTTCTATTTCAATGCCAAGCATCTGCATCTCATCTTTAGCTGTTTTATCTGTCCACTCTGTGACTGTTAAGCCCTCACCGAAAGCATCACTGTAAGCAACTCTATAGCCTAATTTAGTACCTAGCTCTTTGAGATTTAATTGTTCTTTTACTTCTAGTGAGAGGTCTTTAGCTGATTTTGTTGAAGGTCTAAACTTATTCCAAAGTATGCGTACATTTACATTTTCTTTATGTTGCTTTGCTTGTTCTATCGTCGCTAATAAATCTGAGGTTGCCCATATATCTGCTAATGATGCACCTAGAGGTACTAAGCATAGGTTACTCAGTATTAGAGCAACTCTAGTCATCTCAGCTATGCGAGGGGGTGCATCTATGATGATGATGTCCTGGTCTGCATTAAGTCGCTCAATCTCTCCAATGAGCTGAGTGTGGTCTGCTGCTGTGGCTATGGTTAATGAGCCTTGCTTGTTGCTGGCTTTTCTAACTGAGTACCAACTGGCTGAGCTTGCTTGAGGCATATCACAATCAATCAGTGTAACTTTCTTACCTGATGCTGCCATCATACCTGCCAAGTTAGTAGCTATTGTGCTGCGCCCTGCACCGCCTTTAACTTGAATGATGCCGATTATTTGAGCCATTTTTAACCTTTATTTTTAGTGCTTAATTCTTACTCATTTTTTATGCACAGCTTTGTTACAACTACATAAATCTTTTATACATAAATCAAAGCTACTTAAATCTATATACATAGAGTTCATGCCGTGAACTACCCCAGTTCATGTGGTGAACTACCCCAGTAAACGAGGTGAACTACCCTAGTTCATGCCGTGAACTACCCTCTTATACTTATCCACAAACTTTATTCACAGGTTCATGCCGTGAACTACCTACCTCTAAAGCCTTACCAGTTCATGTGGTGAACTACTTTATCTCTTTCTCATAGCCCTCTACCATTGCAGAAACTAACTGAGCCTGAGGTGTGTTCTTATTTGCTGTCATATCCTTAATGCCCTGCATTAGAGTGGCTTCATCCATGCCAGCCCTGATGTTGTTTACTATGTTGTTGCCACCACCATTAGCAATGTTAAGAGTTAAGTTTTCAATCTTAATAAAGTTAGTCTTTCCATCTGGCAATGCTAAGCCCTGAGCTACAAAGTTCTTTAATTCTGTGACTGCATCACCAACATAGCTAGGTAGATAATCAAAGCTCACTGAGGCTGCTGGTCTGCCATCACCATCTTTAACATCAAACTTTTCTACCAGTGTGTAATTGCTATGCCTGCCTGCTGTAGTCTGCTTAATCAGTAAGCCCTCAGCCTCAAGCTCTTTGAGTGCTTTAATCACTGATGCTCTAGCTAAGCCTGAATATTCTTGAAGTGTGTCAATAGACGGGAAGGCTGCACCGCTTTCCCAATTGATGTAAGCCTTGATTACTGGATAGAGTGATTTAGAGTTACTGCTGAGCCTTGCCCATGTACCGTTACGGATAATTTCCTTGAACATATGAAACCATGTTGTATCGGTCTTAAATAGCTCAGATTGTGCTATTGGTTGTTTTTTCGTCATCTTGCTTTACGCCCTCTTTGGCTTTTAGCTTACTTACCAACTTACTTACTTATAAATGTTTGTTACTTACCTGCATATTAAAACAATGCAACTACAATTCAAAATAGTTATTTCCGATAATGGGTATTA
>JAYWCY010000294.1:0-3776 GCA_043780175.1 Chitinophagales bacterium | reverse complement strand
GCCAGTAAAATGATAAATGAAGTAAATGTTATTCTCATAATATTATTCAGTAGCGCAAATTACACTACAGTTCATTTAAAAAAGCGTTAAAGGTTTTTGTTTTTGTAAAAAAAGAAGTAATTACAGGACCTATATTGTAAAAAAATACATTGTCTAAATATTGTGCCTAAATAACGTGCTGGCGTAAAAATGCTTCAGCGCTAAGTACTTCTACATTTGAGAAATGAAAATCTCCCAAATCTTCAGTTACAATGCAACCACAACCAGCGTTTAAAGCTGCATAGTATTCTAAACCATCTTAAAATCTAAAACCTGTTTATTATTAGCTACTTTCAATATATCTGCCTGTTTGTTTTCTGTTACTTGTATTTTTTCTGCAAAAAGGTCTATTTTCTTTTTTGCTACGATCGCACCACTTTTTTTTGATGAAAAATAAAACGCAATTGCAAAGCAAATAGGTGAAGTGTACAGCTCGAATTTATTATTTTCTGCTAAGCTTAAAACCCTTGCAGCATAGCTAAATGTGGGATATTCTTTATTTAAAACAGTCACCAAAATATTGGCATCAAGAAATACTTTCATGCTATTTTTCTCTTGATTGATAAAATTCGTCTTGTAATTTTTTGCTATTTTTACGTTGTATTATATATTCTGCTGGCCCTTCTGCGGCAATATTTATCCAATCTGAAACTGGTAAATCTTCTAGAGAAGCATAATTATGTTTGGTAAGTTTACTATACAAAAACTCTGTAAGGCTTGATAGGCTTATATTTTGGCTATCAGCAAAGCGTTTGGCCTTGGCTATAACAGCTTCATCAAAGCTTAAAGTTATTTTTGCATTCATTACATTTATTTTTATACCATAAATATATTTATTCTTTACGTAAAAAAATTTTCTCTAAAAACTTAATTGCCTTTTATACATCTGCACTGCATTTTCGTAGCCTAAATACAATGCATCACAAACCAGTGCATGGCCAATACTTACCTCATCTAACCAAGGAATTGTTTGTGCAAAATATTGGAGGTTGTGTAAGTCTAAATCGTGCCCAGCATTTAAGCCTAAACCAAGCTCTTTGGCTTTTACGGCGGCTGCCAAATAGGGTTCAATTACCGATTTTCGATTTTCGATTTTCGATTCTTCAAATGCTTTTGCATAACCCTCTGTGTATAATTCAATTCTATCAGTACCAGTAAAGGCTGCACCTTCAACCATTTCGATAATTGGGTCAACAAAAATGGAAACTCTGATGCCAGCACTATTAAATACACCAACAATATCTATCAAATAATTTTTATTTGCAATTGTGTCCCAGCCATGGTTACTCGTTATTTGCCCTAGTACATCAGGCACAAGTGTCACTTGATGCGGCTTTACAGCTAATACCAAATCAACAAATTTTTGTTCTGAGGGGTTGCCCTCAATATTAAATTCGGTGGTAATTATCGGCATAATATCGTAAACATCTTGGTAGGTAATATGTCTTTCATCTGGTCTAGGATGTACCGTTACACCGTCAGCACCAAAACGCTGCGCATCAATAGCAGCTTGCTTTACATTAGGATTATTGCCACCACGACTATTACGTATTGTAGCAAATTTATTGATGTTTACACTCAGCTTTGTCATACTGCAAATGTAGTATGCAAACAGTTTAACACACTTTATTGTCATTTACTATCATAGATATTTATTGGATCTTTCATGTTATTCCTCATGCAATCTAATTTTCATAAAAGCTATATTGTTTACAATTCACAACATAGCTTTGAACCCAAACCTTTCGTCTCAAAAACTGTTATTAAAGTATGTCATATTCATCGTTAGAAAGTTGCTTACTAGATTTAGAAAAAAATAACCAACTTGTTCGTATTAAAGAAGAAGTTGACCCATATTTAGAAATGGCAGCTATTCACTTACGCATGTACGAAGCCAAAGGTCAAGCCATATTATTCGAAAATGTAAAAGGCACTAAGTTTAGAGCAGCATCCAATATTTTTGGCACATTAGAGCGTAGTAAATTCATTTTTAGAGATACTTTCAAACTAGTTCAGCAATTAATAGATTTAAAAGGTAATCCAATGGAAGCCTTAAAGCATCCATTGCAAAATATACAAACTGGGCTTGCAGCTCTGAAAGCATTGCCTTTAAAGAATCCCATTAAAAAACCAGTGCTCTATCAACAAATCAATATTTCAGATTTACCACTCATTCATCATTGGCCAATGGATGGCGGTGCATTTGTTACTTTACCACAAGTTTACACTGAAGATGCAGATAAGCCAGGTATTATGCAATCTAATTTGGGAATGTATCGTATTCAACTTACTGGCAACGACTATGAATTAAACAAAGAAATTGGCTTACATTATCAACTACATCGTGGCATTGGTATTCATCAAACAAAAGCTAATAAAAAAGGTCTGCCCTTAAAAGTAAGTTGCTTTGTTGGTGGCCCGCCTTCGCACACATTATCGGCTGTAATGCCCTTGCCTGAAGGTATTAGTGAAATGATTTTTGCCGGTGTAATTGGCGGTAGAAGATTTAGATATACTTATGAAGATGGATTTGCCATTAGTACCGATGCTGATTTTGTAATTACAGGGGAAGTTTATTCCAATGAGAACAAACGAGAAGGCCCATTTGGTGACCATCTGGGGTATTACTCTCTACAGCACGACTTCCCTTTGATGAAAGTGCATAAAGTATATGCAAAAAAAGATGCCATCTGGCCATTTACAGTGGTAGGTCGTCCACCTCAAGAAGATACCAGTTTTGGTGAACTAATACACGAATTAACAGGCGCTGCTATACCACAAGAAGTACCCGGTTTAAAAGAAGTGCATGCGGTGGATGCTGCTGGTGTGCATCCATTGTTGCTTGCCATTGGTAGCGAGCGTTACACACCTTACACACCTACCAAACAACCTGCTGAAATATTGACAATTGCCAATCATATTTTAGGCACGGGGCAATTAAGTTTAGCCAAATTTTTATTTATTACGGCAGATGATACCAACCATTTAACCACCCATAATGTGCAGCACTTTATGGAATATTTATTAGAAAGAATTGACCTTACAAGAGATGTTCATTTTTACACCAATACCACAATTGATACACTAGATTATAGCGGTACGGGCTTAAATACTGGTAGTAAAGTGGTATTTGCTGCTTACGGCGAAAAGAAAAGAGATTTGTGTAAAGAAGTGCCACAATGTTTAAAAGAAATACAAGGTTTTGAAAATCCGCAATTGGCTATGCCTGGTGTAATTGCATTGCAAACTAACAAGTTCACGAGCTACAAAGTAGCTAATCAAGAAATGGATACTTTGAATCAACAACTGTCAACTTATAACCAGCTATTATCAACTGTTCCTTTCGTTATCATTTGTGATGACAGCAGTTTTGTAGCTGAACGTATTGGTAATTATTTGTGGGTAGCTTATACACGTTGCAATCCTAGTCATGATATCTATGGGATTAATTCATTTACTGAAAACAAACATTGGGGCTGTCGTGGGCCATTAGTTATTGACGCTAGAATAAAACCGCATCATGCACCAGCAGTTGAAAAAGTGCCAGCAATTGAAAAGAAAATTGACCGTTTGTTTGAAAAAGGAGGGAGTTTGTCCGGTGTGTTGTAACTGTTAAAAATTAATTATAAAAAACTAAATGAGGAACTGTTTGGTTTTCGATGTCTATATTCGTTATTCCTTAAACAACAAAAATACATCTGCTTATGGCAAATTGATTTACCTAAACAAGAAACATG
>JAYWCY010000293.1:0-6505 GCA_043780175.1 Chitinophagales bacterium | reverse complement strand
CTCGAACAAAATACCCAATTTTAAATAGATTGTTCGTGGATTTTTTACCATGTGTTTGGTGGCAAGCATGGTGCAAAAAGTAGTTAGACCTTGTAATGGATTTGCCATTTTTTCTCTAAAAGCATCAGCACCAACAATGTGGTAGTCGAGTTCTAAAAAATGGCCAACTAATAAGGGTTTATATTGTGCGACATCGCTTTTAAGCATTTGCAAAACTGTTTTTCTCGACACACCATAATCTCTCAACATTTGCTTGGTAATGCCATGGATTTTAAGTGCTGGAACCGATACTTGAATGTCTCTACTATTAATAAAATAGCTCTGAGCTTTAACTTTTTTGCCAGTTTTATTATACACACACCACGAGATTTGAACGGCAAATGGCCAATTGCTAGCTTCGCTGTATGGCTTGGTTAAATCACCTGGCACATCAGATGTTTCGGTATCAATGAATAACAGGTATTTGCTCATTGTTGCAGCGTCTTGCTTAGTTGAAGTAAAGATACGCTGTAGAGAAAATTTGCGCTTAAAATTTGCGAAGCAAGCATTAAAAAAGCCACGTTTTATGGAGGCTTTTTTTAAAATATAATCGTAGAAAACTAGCTTAGTTACCATACACAGTTAAAAACTTAATACGCATTATTTTAAGCTGCTCCCAAGTATAGTTATTGTCGCTTAATTCTTTCTGTGCCACATCTAACGAGGATGTTTGGCAGCCTTTGAAGTATTCAATAATGTCTTCTTGGTCATACTCATCCAGCCAATCATCTATTGCATAATCAAGGTTTAATTTAGTACCACTAGCTACAATGGTTTCCATTTCTTCTAGTAATTCGTTCAACTTTAAATCTTTGGTTTTTGCAATGGTTTCAAGCGGTATTTTTTTATCTACATTTTGTATAATAAATATTTTATTGCTTGCTTTATTTGCAACACTTTTCATCACAAAATCATCTGGCTTTTCTATCTCATTCTCTTCTACATATTTTGCTATTAACTCTACAAATGGCTTACCATATTTTATAGCTTTTCCTTTGCTTACACCTTGGCATTTCTCAAGTTCTTCAAGTGTTGTAGGGTATACGGTACACATATCTTGCAGAGAGTTTTCTAAGAAGATAACAAAAGGCGGTAAGCTTTTTTTCTTTCCCTCTTTTTGCCTTAACTCTTTTAGCATCTCAAACAGTCTGTCGTCTACGGCAGTGGTTGCAGCAATTGGTGTAGCAGATTCATGATCCTCATCATCACTTTCACCTTCTTCAAATATGTGATTGAGTACAATTTTAAATGATCTTGGTTTTTTTAAAAACTTTTCTCCACCTTCTGTTAGCTTTAATAACCCATATTCTTCTATATCTTTTTTAATCAAGTTTTCAAGCAACATCTGCCTAATTAAGCTGTTCCACAAATGGCTTTCTTTATCCTTGCCAATTCCAAACACAGGTAGCTTTTCGTGGCGATACATGGTAACCTGTGGTGTGGCTTTACCCATAATTACATTTACTGTATAATCTGTTGTAAAACGTTCATCTAAAGCTTTTACAGTTTTAATTACTTTTACTACCTCTTCCTTTGCTTCAAACTTCTCTTTAGGGTGTGTGCAGTTGTCGCAATTACCACAGTTTTCTGCTTCCCAGTTTTCGCCAAAGTAATGTAGCAATATTTTTCTACGGCACACGCTACTTTCTGCGTAGGCAACCGTTTCATCTATTAATTGTGCACCCACTTCACGCTCACTTAATGGCTTGTCACGCATTAAATGTTCTAGCTTTGATACATCTTTATGAGAATAGTACAATACACAAATACCTTCTAAACCATCACGACCACCACGACCAGTTTCTTGGTAGTAATTTTCTATCGATTTTGGAATATTATAGTGAATTACAAAACGAATATCTGGCTTATCTATACCCATGCCAAACGCAATGGTAGCCACTATTACATGCACATCTTCGTTTAAAAATTGATCCTGTCTCGTAGCTCTTAATTTTTGATCTAAACCAGCGTGATAGGCTACGGCTTTAATATTATTTGCCATTAAAACCTCGGCAAGTTCTTCTGTAGTTTTTCTATTTAGTGTATAAATGATACCACTTTTGCCTTTGTGCTGCGATATGAATTTTACAATACTTTTAACCGTTTGCTCTTTGGTTATTTTGGGCTGTATCTCATAAAATAAATTTGCCCTATTAAAAGAAGATATGAAAATATTAGGATTACGTAAACCAAGGTTTTTAACAATATCGCTCTGCACTTTTGGTGTAGCGGTTGCTGTTAATGCCATCACAGGTATTTGGTTATTAATAATATCCATCATCTCACGCAATCGTCTGTATTCTGGTCTAAAATCATGCCCCCATTCGCTAATACAGTGTGCTTCATCAACAGCAAAAAACGAAATTGCTAAATCGCTAAAAAAATCTAAGTTTTCTTGTTTGGTTAATGTTTCTGGAGCAACGTAAAGCAACTTGGTTTTGCCAGCCAACAAATCTTCTTTTACGGCTGTTATTTGCCCTTTATTTAACGATGAGTTTAAAAAGTGTGCAATATTATCTTGCTCGCTGTAGCCACGTACCAAATCCACTTGATTCTTCATCAGCGCAATTAATGGTGATACAATAATGGCACATCCTGGCAGTAATAAAGCTGGTAATTGGTAGCATAAGCTTTTACCGCCACCCGTAGGCATTATTACAAATGTATCATGTCCAGCCAGTAAGCTATTAATACTTTTTTCTTGCGTGCCTTTAAATTCTTTAAAGCCGAAATATTTTTTAAGACCAGCATAAATATCTAGTTCTGTACCATCACTATTGGTTAGTTTAGTAATTACAATATCTTCTGTTGCAATCTGTTGTGGTGCTTTTCGAGCCTTTTTTACAGTTGGTGTAGTAGGTTTTCTGTTTGTTATTGCCATAGTAAATCGCTATTTCCATGCTTTATCATGGGTATTACAAAAACAAAAGTTACGGCTTTTTTTTAGAGTTTGTAATGCTTTTTATTAAAATCCTCAAATAGTTTCTATTAAAGGTCTCCTTTTTTTGAAAGGGTAGCGAAGTTAACAGTTTGAAGTTGCAATAACAATCGGTGTTTGTTAAAAATTGAAACAGAAAAAGTTAGGCACAAGATTGCTAACGCTTGTTAGCTTGTACATTTGCACCTTAAAAATGGAAATATGAGCAATATTGTATTAAGTAAATTGGCAGCATCGCAGCAAGGATCCGAAATTGTGAAACTAGGCAATGCCATCAGCGAACGCATTAGAAATGGTGAAACGATTTATAATTTTACTATAGGCGATTTTGATCCATCTATTTTTCCTATACCAAAAGCTTTTGAAGATGCAATCATTGATGCTTATAAGCACCATTATACCAATTACCCTGCAGCTGATGGTATTGCAGAATTGCGTAAAAGTGTCAGCCAGTTTTTAAAAGAATGGGAAGGTTTAGATTACGCACCAAATGAAATTCAAATTGCTGCAGGTGGTAGACCGCTAATATATACAGTATTTAAAGTAATTGTTGATGCTGGTGACAAAGTAATATATGCGGCGCCGTCGTGGAATAATAATCACTACACGAATATGAACGATGCTGCGCATTGTATAATAGAAGCCACCGTAGAAAATAATTTTATGCCTACGGCAAAGGATATCGCCAAGCATATAAAAGGTACTACATTGATTTGCTTGTGTACACCTCAAAACCCTACTGGTACTACGTTACAGAAAGAAGTGTTAGAAGAAATATGTGATTTAATACTCGCAGAGAATGCGAGCCGTGCGGAAGGTGAAAAGAAATGTTACTTGATGTTTGACCAAATGTACTGGACGCTTACATATGGCACTAACAAGCACTATAATCCAGTAACATTGCGGCCAGACATGAAAGCGTATACCATATTTATTGATGGCATTTCTAAAGTATTGGCAGCAACGGGCGTAAGGGTTGGTTGGGCTTTTGGTCCAGCAGAAATAATGGCAAAAGTAAAAGCTATTCTAAGTCATATAGGCGCTTGGGCACCAATGGCAGAGCAAAAAGCATTGGCGAATTATCTACCTCAAACTGAGAATATTAAGCAATACCTTACCCATTTTAAAGCAGAAATGGAAGAACGCTTAGTAACTATTTACAATGGGTTTGTTGTATTGAAAGGCGAGGGATTTGCTGTAGATGCGGTTGCGCCACAAGCTGCCATTTACCTAACTATTCAACTTAATTTACGAGGTAAAACCACCATTAATGGCACGGTGCTAAGCAAGCAAACAGATGTTACAGAGTATATTTTAAGCGAAGCAAAACTAGCGGTAGTGCCATTTACAGCGTTTGGTGCTGATGATACTAGTAGCTGGTATAGATTAAGCGTTGGTACATGTAAAAAGGAAGACATACCAGTGATGTTTGAAAAACTAGCAGCAGCATTAGGTAAATTATTTTAACCTCAATTTCTGTGAAACGTATCTTGCACCCATGAGTAATTTTGATAAACAATTACAACATTTAGTAACCGAAGCTTTACGTGAAGATGTAGGCACGGGTGACCATAGCACCATTAGCTGTATACCATTATATAAACAGGGAAAGGCCATTTTAAAAGTAAAACAAACGGGCATTTTGGCTGGTGTAAGTGTTGCCGAAAAGATATTTTATTTAGTAGAACCAACGGCTGTTTTTAAACCTTACATGCACGATGGTGACGCCATGTTGTACGGCAATATAGCGTTTGAAGTTGAAGCCACCATTCATACAATATTATCCTGCGAACGCTTGGTACT
The DNA here is from genome assembly GCA_043780175.1 of Chitinophagales bacterium. Classification (GTDB taxonomy): domain Bacteria; phylum Bacteroidota; class Bacteroidia; order Chitinophagales; family Chitinophagaceae; genus Parasediminibacterium. The sequence goes on along the minus strand of JAYWCY010000293.1, from coordinate 1,725 downwards.
AAATTGTATGCAGCGCATGAGCGGCATTGCTACTTTAACGCATCAATACACACAAAAATTAGCTGGCTATAAAACCAAATTGTTAGATACTCGTAAAACAACACCCAACTTTCGTTTGCTAGAAAAAGAGGCAGTAAAAATTGGTGGTGGCACCAATCACCGTTTTGGCTTGTATGATATGATGATGCTAAAAGATAATCACATTGACTATGCTGGAGGGCTAGAACCCGCTATAGTTACGGCTTACAACTATGCACAATCTATAAAACCAGCCTTGAAAATAGAAATAGAAACTAGAACTTTATCAGACGTGGAAACTGTTTGTAAGATTGGTAAGGGTAAAGTCTTTCGCATTATGCTAGATAATTTTACACCAGCACAAATAGTAGAAGCGTTGCAAATAATTGATGGTTCGTTTGAAACCGAAGCTAGTGGTGGTATTAATCTTGATACCATAGAAAGCTTTGCTGCCACTGGTGTAGATTATGTGAGTGTTGGCGGGTTAATACATCAAGCGCAAAGCTTAGATTTGAGTTTAAAAGCGGTAATACTGTAAATAAAATTGTATTTCTAATGGCTAAAAAATTCACATCAAATACCAACGGTCTCGTTTTTAGTACCGATCCAAATTTTAAACTTGAAGCCGATGAACCTGTACAAGAAACCTTAATTGCTGCGCAACAAAAACTAAGAGTAAAACTTGAAACCAAACATAGAGGTGGCAAAGCTGTTACGTTGGTGACGGGCTTTATCGGTACCGATGATGACTTGCAAGATTTAGGTAAAAAACTTAAGAACTTTTGTGGTACAGGCGGCTCGGCAAAAGATGGTGAAATTATTATTCAAGGCGACCAAAGAGATAAAGTGCTGCAATGGTTACTGAAGAACGATTACAAACAAACTAAGAAGGTGTAGATGCGAAACTATTTGCAGATATTTTTATCCAGTTTCCATTGTTAATACTGAGTTTTTCCTTTTAGGTATTTATATTGATTGCAGCACTTTGGCAGTAAGACTAACCATTTCTGCAAATAAGGCTAATAATACGGAAGCCTTAGGAAGTAGGTAAAAAACCTCGTTTAATCATTACTTACTTTAACTATTAGGTTATTAATTTGTTACTAGCAACAAACAAGTAGTTAACCCTTCAAATCAATAAACCTGTAATGACTTTATTAAACGCAACCTCTGCCACATATACTTTTTATGTATTACTATTTGCTGCATTTGTGGTTGCATTATTATATGGGTTTAAAATGCTGTATCAATCGTTCCAAAGCAAAGATGAAGCAGCGATGCGCAGAGCAAAGTTTGTATTGATGTTTGCTACAATAGCCATCGTATGCATTGCTATTGTAAGTCTTGCCATTACTGGCAAACTGCCAGTAAATTAATCTACCAATTTGCTTTTAATAATGGCCATAAATGCTGGTTTATAACTTTCACCTAATAGTATTTCGGCAGTTATATTTTTAAGTGCAATTAAGTTACCTTCTATCCCTGTAATTTTTGTAATTGGAATTATAAATGATTTGTGTACTCGCATAAATTGCTTCTGCGGCAAGCGTTCCTCTAGATCTTTCATATTGGTATATACCAATATTTTTTGTCCATTTCGGTAAATGGCTACATAGTTTTTCATACCTTCTACATAGTCAATATCTGCAAGATTTATTTTCAACATTTTGCCCTTAGACTCTGTTTTTACAAACAAATAATCATCCT